>NZ_JABXEP010000049.1:0-51132 GCF_013372605.1 Myxococcus sp. AM009 | reverse complement strand
CACCACCCGCTTCAGCCCATGAACCAGGTCCAGCCGCCCCGCCTGGAGCGCGGGCACCAGTCCGAACAGCAGCGTGGTCAGCACGGCCAGTCCCGCGGTGAAGGCCAGCACGGGGCCATCCAACGACACCTCGTCGATGCGGGGAATGTCCCGAGGCCCCCACGTGGCCAGCGCATCCAATGCCCACATCGCCACCAGCAACCCCACGGCCGTGCCCAGGCCGGCGAGCACGCCGCACTCCACCAACAGCTCGCGCGCGATGCGGCCACGGCTCGCGCCCAGGGCGATGCGCACGGAGACCTCCCCCTCACGCGAGGCCGCGCGCGCCAGGAGGAGGTGCGTGAGGTTCGCGCACGCGATGAGCAACACCAACCCCACCGCGCCCAGCATCAACAAGAGCGATGGACGGACGTTGCCCACCAGCATGTCGCGCAGCGGCTCCACGCGCGCGTCCTTGTCTTCGTTCGTCTGGGGGTACTGCTCCGCCAGACGGTGGGCGATGGCGGAGAGTTCGGTGCGCGCGGACGCCAGCTCCACGTCTGGGCCCAGCCGGCCGTACACCTCCAGCCAGTGCGCCCCGCGCCCCTCGGGCTTCGTCATGCCCTCTTCCCAGCGCAGCGGGAGCCACAGCTCAGAACGGGAGGGGAAGTCGAAGCCAGGCGCCATCACCCCCACCACCGTCCACGGCTCGGGAGTGCCCAGGTCCACCGAGCGCCCCAGCACGGCGGCGCTCCTACCGAAGCGCCGCTGCCACAGCGCATGGGAGAGCACCGCCACCTTCGGCGCGCCGGGCTGGACGTCATCGGGATGAAGCGCGCGTCCCATTTCCACGCGCGCGCCCAGCAGCGGGAAGAAGTCGCCCGTCACCATCCCCGCCTGCACCTTCTCCGGCGAGGTGTCCGCGCTGTCCGCCGCCAGCGTCAGCGTCACGGACGACACCGCGGACAAGCCGTCCAACGTGCGGCTCTGCTCCCGCAGGTCCATGAAGTCCAGCACGGAGGTGGGCCCCGGCCCCTGCTTCCGCTGGCTGTACACGTGCACCAGGCTCGCGTCGTCGTGCATGGGCAGCGGACGCAGCAGCACGGCATTCACCACGCTGAAGATGGAGACGTTGGCGCCAATCCCAAGCGCGAGCGTGACCACCGCGACCAGCGTGAAGGTGGGACTGCCACGAAGCCGACGCAGCGCGAAGCGGAGGTCCTGGCCCAGGGTCATCGTCATGTCCAGGACGCCTGAGCATGCCGCGTGCCACCCCCGGCGTACAGGCCCTCTGGACGAAGTGAGAAGTCCGGTTGCGCGTGCGTGGGAATCGGAGTCCCGTATCCGGACATCCCGCGCGCTTCCACGTGTCGTTTCTCCCACCGTGCCCCGCGCCCGCGGTTATCCCTCCGCCATTGCCGACCCAAGGAGCCGCGATGAGCACGCACCGACCGAACGAAGCCCTCCAGAAGCTGGGCATCCACCACCCCATCATCCAGGGCCCCTTTGGAGGCGGGCTCTCCACCGAGCGCCTCGCGGCGGCGGTGTCGAACCTCGGAGGGCTGGGCTCCTATGGGGCCTATCAGCTCCCCCCGGAGGAGCTCGGCCGCGTGGCGGACCGGATTCGGGCGCTGACGGACAAGCCCTTCGCGCTCAACCTCTGGGTCTCCGACCATGACGCGGGCGGGGACGCGCTCAGCCCGGAGGCGTTCGACCGCGTGTACCGCCTCTTCGAGCCGTACTACCGCGAGCTCGGCGTGGAGAAGCCGGCCATGCCCGAGCGCTTTCACCATCGCTTCGAGGACCAGGTGGAGGCGCTGCTCGAAGCACGGCCGCCTGTCTTCAGCTTCGTGTTCGGCGTGCCCTCTGCCTCCATCCTGGCGGAGTGCCGGCGCAGAGGCATCCTCACCTCTGGCGCGGCCACCACGCTGGCCGAAGCCGAGGCCCTGGACGGGGCCGGTGTCGACCTCATCGTGGCGACGGGCTTCGAGGCCGGCGGCCACCGTCCTTCCTTCCTCGCGCGCGCCGAGGACTCGCTGATGGGAACGCTGGCCCTCACGCCGCTCGTGGCCGACCGGGTGAAGGCGCCCGTCATCGCGGCGGGTGGCATCGCGGATGGCCGAGGCCTCCGCGCCGCGCTCACGCTGGGGGCCCAGGCCGCGCAACTGGGGACGGCGTTCCTCGCCTGTGAGGAGTCGGGAGCGACGGACACCCACCGCGAGCTGCTCTTCAGCGACCGCGCGAAGCACACCACCTTGACGCGGGCCTTCACGGGCCGGCTGGCGCGAGGCATGCGCAATCGCTGGACAGACGAGCTGGCCGCTCAGCAGGAGGCGCTCGCGCCCTTCCCCATCCAGAGCTGGTTCCTGTCGAAGCTCAAGCCCGCGGCGGTCAAGACGGGCCGCACGGACCTCGTGTCGCTCTGGGCAGGCCAGGCCACGCCCAACCTTCGGCACCGGACCGTGCCCGCGTTGATGGCGTCCCTCATCAAGGAACTCGCGCCCCTCTCTGCCACGCACTGAGCCACGCGGCATCGGGCCCGCACGCCCGGCCGGAGTCCGGGAGGGCTGGCGTCACCGGCTCCCGTGCCCGCACGAGGATGGCCAGCATCAGGGGATGTCCCTTGCCGGGGACCGCAAGGAGCCTCGCCCATGGCCCCATCGGACACGCCGGTCCGCCTCGACGTCTGGAGCGATTACGTCTGCCCCTTCTGCTACCTCGAGCTCCCCGTCCTCGAGCAACTGCACGCCCGGCTGGGCGCGGCGCTCGACATCCACTGGCGCGCGTTCGAGCTGCGCCCGGCGTCCGTGCGCCCCCTCGCCCCGATGAGCGAGCTGCCGCGGTCGGCCTGGCCCCGCGCCGTCTACCCGATGGCCGAGCAGCGGGGCTTGAAGATGCAGCCGCCGCCGCTTCAGCCGAGGAGCCGGCTGGCGCTCGAAGCCGCGGAGTTCGCCAAGGACACCGGGTCCTTCTCCGCGTTCCATGAGGCCCTCTTCCGCGCCTTCTTCAAGGACGGCCGGGACATCGGAGACCTGGGCGTGCTGGGGGACCTGGCGGAGGACGTGGGCCTGGACCGCGAGTCCATGACCCGCGCACTGGAGGCGAGCCGGTACACCGCGCGCGTGCTCGCGGACGAGGAGGAGGCCCAACGACTGGGCATCCGCGGCGTCCCGGCCATGCGGCTCGCGGGCAAGGGGCCCGTGCTGCTGCTGAACGGCGCCCAGCCGGAAGAAGCCGTTCGCGCCGCCTTCGCGCGCGTCCGGCCGGGCCCCTCCCCGAGTGCCATGCACTGAGCGCGCGGCCACCGCTGTCCTGGCGGCGGCACTTCGCGCCGAATAGGGTGCCGACATGGAGCACCGCCCGACCCTTGTCTTCGCTGATGGCGCCTGTTCAGGAAACCCCGGCCCGGGTGGTTGGGGGAGCCTCATCGTCACGCCCGACGGACTGGTGACGGAGCTGGGCGGCCACGAGCCGGAGACCACCAACAACCGGATGGAGCTGACGGCCGTGGGCAAGGCCCTGCGCCACCTGGAGCGCACGCCGGGCCCCATCCACGTCCACACGGACTCCACGTATGTGATTCAGGGCGCCACCAAATGGGCGTTCGGCTGGAGCCGGCGCGGGTGGAAGACGGCGGAGGGCGGCGAGGTCGCCAACGCCGTCTATTGGAAGCGGCTGATGGCGCTCCTGGCGCAGCGCAAGGAGCACCACGCCGCCGAGGCCGCCGCCGTGGCGTGGTTCTACATCCGGGGCCACGTGGGCGTCCCCGGCAACGAGCGCGTGGACGCCATCGCCGTGGCCTATTCGAAGGGGCGCGACGCGCGGCTCTACACCGGCCCGCTCCAGGGCTACGGCGTGGCGGTGCATGAGCTGCCGGAGGACATGTCCCTGCCACCGGAGAAGCCCAAGGAGCAGCGCGAGGCCTCGGCCAAGGCGTACTCCTACCTGAGCCAGGTGGGCAGCGCCGTGAAGCGCCACGCCACCTGGGCCGCCTGCGAGCGCCGGGTAAAAGGGGTGTCCGGCGCCCGCTTCAAGAAGACAAAGAACGCAGTGGATGAAGCCAAAGTGCTGGAGGACTGGGGCTTCAAGGGACAGGACGTCCCTTCGGAAGACTGAGGCAGCCCCTCCAAGCCCATTGCCCCGCCGGTCCATTGCGCCTATGGGTCGGGGCCACTCCCCTCCCGCGAGGACGCAGCATGGCTCAAGAGCCTCTCCATATCGCCTCGGAGTTCCCGGCCCCGTCGGTGGAAGACTGGCGCCGGCTCGTGGACAAGGATTTGAAGGGCAAGCCCTTCACCGCGCTCCAATCGCAGCTGGAAGGCGGCCTGTCGCTCCAGCCGCTGTACACGCAGCAGGACGCCGCTGCCTCGCCGCCCGAACCGCCTGGCGTGGCCCCCTACGTGCGCGGCACCCAGGCCCTGGGCCTCACCGAGGGTGGATGGGTGGTGTGCCAGGAGTACAGCGAGCCGGACGTGTCACAGGCCGCCGAGGCCATCCGCACGGACCTCGAGCGCGGCGGCTGGGGCGTGTGGCTCCACCTGGGCGACCCGCACGGCGTCCGCGTACCGGATGCAGAGGCGCTGCGGCGGCTGCTCGCCCATGCGCCGCTGGATACGACCCCCGTCTACCTGGAGCCCGGGTCTGACCCGCTCGCCTCCGCCCAGCACCTGCTCCACGTCGCGGAGCAGGCGGGGGTGTCCCGCGCGGCGCTGAAGGGCAGCCTCGGCGTGGATCCGCTCGGCGTCCTGGCTCGCACCGGCGCGCTGCCCGCGGGGCTGGACGCGACGCTGTCCCAGGCCGCGCCGCTGGTCACCTCGCTGCGTGAAGCCGCGTCCGGCCTCCGGGTGCTGCTCGTGTCCACGCGGGCCTACGCGGACGCGGGCGCCACGTCGGTACACGAGCTGGCCTGGGCCATCGCCACGGGCGTGGCGTACCTGCGCGGGTTGGAGCGCGCGGGCGTCTCCCCCGACGTCGCGGCGCGCTCCATCCAGTTCGCGGTGTCTGTTGGCGGACAGTTCTTCCCGGAGATTGCCCGGCTGCGCGCGGCGAGGCTCTTGTGGTCCAAGGCCGTGGCGGCGTGTGGCGGCTCACCGGAGGCCCAGGCCATGGCGCTGCACGCGCGCACCGCGAGCACCACGAAGACGCAGCGGGACCCGTGGGTGAACATCCTCCGCGCCACCGCGGAGTCCTTCGCCGCCGTCGTCGGTGGTGCGGACAGCGTCAGCACCTCGCCCTTTGACGAAGCCCTGGGCACGCCCGACGCGTCCGCCCGCCGGCTGGCGCGCAACACGCAGCTCATCCTGCGCGACGAGTCGAGCCTCAACCGCGTCGCCGACCCCGCGGGCGGCAGCTACTACCTGGAGCAGCTCACGCAGGACATCGCCCGCGCGGCGTGGGCCGAGCTGCGGCGCATCGAGGCGCTGGGCGGCATGGCTCAGGCGCTCACGAGCGGCGACGTGACCCGCGTGCTCGCGGAGACGCGCGCGGCGCGCGACAAGGCCGTGCGCACCCGCCGCCTGCCCATTGTCGGCGTGAGTGAGTTTCCCCACCTGGGCGAAGCGCCCGTCCAGCGGCAGTCCCGCGCCGCGGCGTCCACTGCGCCCGACACGTCGGGCCCCCTGCCCCTGCGCCCGGTGCGAGCCGCCGAGCCCTTCGAGACGCTGCGCGACGCGAGCGACCGCCACCTCGCCGCGCACGGTGCGCGCCCCAAGGCCTTCCTGGCCAGCCTGGGCACGGTGGCGGAGCACACCACCCGCTCCACCTGGACGGCCAACGTCCTGGCCACGGGGGGTATCGAGCCGGTGGACGCGCACGGCTTCGCGGACGTCGCCGACGCGGCGGCCCGCTTCGCGGCGTCGGGCGCGACGCTGGCCGTCATCTCCGGACCGGACGCGCTGTATCCCGACTGGGTGCCCGCGCTGACGGCGGCGCTGAAGGCGAAGGGCGCGCGCGCGGTGGCGGTGGCGGGCCGTCCCAGTGACCACGAGGCCGCCTTCCGCGCGGCGGGCGTGGACGCCTTCTTCTACGCGGGAGCGGATTTGTTCTCGCTCTTGTCCTCACTGCACCAGCAGCTCGGAGTGGCCTGATGCGCCCCCACGTACCGGACTTCTCGGGCATCGACTTCGACGCCCCCGAAACGCACTCCGCCGCGCCCGCGCGCGACCAGCAACTGCGTCAGGCCGCCGAGGCCACGCGCGGCGCCGAGCGCTGGGACACGCCCGAGGGCATCCCCGTCAAGCCGGTGTACACGCGCGAGGATTTGGCGGGCGTGGAGCACCTGGGCTCGCTGCCGGGCCTGCCGCCCTTCGTGCGCGGCCCCTACTCCACCATGTACGTGCAGCAGCCGTGGACGGTGCGGCAGTACGCCGGCTTCTCCACGGCCGAGGCCTCCAACGCCTTCTACCGCCGCAACCTCGCGGCGGGGCAGAAGGGCCTGTCCATCGCCTTCGACCTCGCGACGCACCGGGGCTACGACAGCGACCATCCTCGCGTGGCGGGTGACGTGGGCATGGCGGGCGTGGCCATCGACTCCATCAAGGACATGCGCATCCTGTTCGACCGGATCCCGCTCGACCAGATGAGCGTGTCCATGACGATGAACGGGGCCGTGCTCCCGGTGCTGGCGCTCTACGTGGTCGCCGCCGAGGAGCAGGGCGTGCGGCCCGAGCAGCTCAGCGGGACCATCCAGAACGACATCCTCAAGGAGTTCATGGTCCGCAACACGTACATCTACCCGCCCGGCCCATCGATGCGCATCATCGGCGACATCTTCCGCTTCACTGCGGAGAAGATGCCGCGCTTCAACAGCATCAGCATCAGCGGCTACCACATGCAGGAAGCCGGGGCGACGCAGGACCTGGAGCTGGGCTACACGCTGGCGGACGGCGTGGAGTACGTGCGCGCCGGGCTCTCGGCGGGCCTGGGCGTGGACGCCTTCGCGCCGCGCCTGTCCTTCTTCTGGGCCATTGGCATGAACTTCTTCATGGAAGTGGCCAAGATGCGCGCCGCCCGCCTGCTCTGGGCGAAGCTCATCAAGGGCTTCTCCCCGAAGACGGACAAGAGCCTGGCGCTGCGCACCCACAGCCAGACGTCCGGCTGGAGCCTCACCGCGCAGGACGTCTTCAACAACGTCGTGCGCACCTGCGTGGAGGCCATGGCCGCCACCCAGGGCCACACGCAGAGCCTGCACACCAACTCGCTGGACGAGGCCATCGCGCTGCCCACGGACTTCAGCGCGCGCATCGCCCGCAACACCCAGCTCTATCTCCAGTTGGAGAGCGGCACCACGCGCGTCATCGACCCGTGGGGCGGCAGCTACTACGTGGAGCGCCTCACGCACGAGCTGGCGCGCAAGGCGTGGGCCCACATCCAGGAGGTGGAGGCGCTGGGCGGCATGACGAAGGCCATCGAGGCCGGGCTGCCCAAGCTGCGCATCGAGGAGGCCGCGGCCCGCACCCAGGCGCGCATCGACTCCGGCCGCCAGGCCATCATCGGCGTGAACAAGTACCCGCCCGAGCGCGAGGACTCCATCGAGATTCTCAAGGTGGACAACTCGGCGGTGCGCGAGGCGCAGATCGCGCGCCTGCGCGAGCTGCGCGCCGAGCGCAACGCGGACGATGTCCGCCGCAAGCTGGACGCGCTCACCGAGGCGGGCCGGCGCGGCGACGGCAACCTGCTGGCGCTGGCCATCGACGCGGCCCGCGCCAAGGCGACGGTGGGCGAAATCAGCGACGCGCTCGAAAAGGTGTTCGGGCGCTACGAGGCCACAGTGCGCAGCGTGTCAGGTGTGTACTCCAGCGAGGCGGGCAAGGACGCCCAGGGCATCATCGAAGCGCGCGCGAAGGCGGACGCGTTCCTCGCGCGCTTCGGCCGTCGGCCGCGCATCCTCATCGCGAAGATGGGCCAGGACGGGCACGACCGCGGCCAGAAGGTCATCGCCACCGCGTTCGCGGACCTGGGCTTCGACGTGGACATCGGCCCCCTGTTCCAGACGCCCGAGGAGTCCGCGCGGCAGGCCGTGGAGAACGACGTGCACGTCGTGGGCGCCAGCTCGCTCGCCGCTGGGCACCTGACGCTGGTGCCGCAGCTCAAGCAGGCCCTCAAGGCGCTGGGCCGCGAGGACATCATGGTCGTCGTGGGCGGCGTCATCCCCGCGCAGGACTACGACGCGCTGCGCGCCGCGGGCGCCGCGGCCATCTTCGGCCCCGGCACGGTCATCTCCAAGGCGGCCATCGAGCTGCTCGACAAGCTGGCCGCGTCGCTGGAGGAAGAGGCGTGAAGCTGCTGCCCGCGGACGCGTATGTGGACGGCGTGCGCGCGGGCGACCGTGCCATGCTCGCGCGCGCCATCACCCTGGTGGAGAGCGAGCTGCCACGCCACGCCGCGCTCGCCCAGGAGGTCCTCACGCGGCTGCTCCCCGCCACGGGGGGCAGCCGGCGCGTGGGCATCAGCGGCGTGCCGGGCGTGGGCAAGAGCACCTTCATCGACGCGCTGGGCATGCACCTGGTGAACGCCGGGAAGCGCGTGGCGGTGCTGGCCATCGACCCGTCCAGCACCGTGTCCGGCGGCAGCATCCTGGGTGACAAGACGCGCATGGCGCGGCTGGCGCGGGAAGAGGCCGCGTACATCCGCCCCAGCCCCTCCAGCGGCACCCTGGGCGGCGTGGCGCGCAAGACGCGCGAGACGCTGCTCTTGTGCGAGGCGGCGGGCTTCGACGTCGTGTTGGTGGAGACGGTGGGCGTGGGCCAGTCGGAGACGGTGGTGGCCGACCTGGTGGACTTCTACCTGGTGCTCATGCTGGCGGGCGCCGGAGACGAGCTGCAGGGCATCAAGCGCGGCATCCTCGAGGTGGCGGACATGCTCGCCATCAACAAGGCGGACGGCGACAACAAGCCCCGCGCCGAAAGGGCCCGCTCCGAGCTACGCGCCGCGTTGCACCTGATGCGGCCGGGCGCCGAGCCGGAGATCACCACCTGCAGCGCCCTGGAGGGCAGCGGCGTCGAGAAGCTGTGGACCTCCATCGAGGCGCAGCTCGGGCGGAGCGTGGCCTCGGGCGCGCTGGAGCGCCGCCGCAAGGCGCAGCAGGTGCAGTGGATGTGGACCATGGTGCAGGACGGCCTCCGAGCGGCCCTGCGTGCGCACCCCGAAGTGTCCGCGCTGGTGCCCACGCTGGAGGCGGACGTGCGCGAAGGGCGCGCGACACCGACGTCGGCCGCACTGCGGGTGCTGGGCGCGTTCCTGCCTGAAACGAGGGCCTGACGGCCCGCGTCGTGGAGCGGTCAGTCGCGCTCCAATCCCTTGCCTCGACGTAAACGGCGCTCTTACTGTACGCGCCGTGCGAAACGTCCAGCAGACCCCCGTTCCCCAGCCCTACAAGCCTCGTTTCCACGTCCGCATCGTGACGGCCGCCTCCCTGTTCGACGGGCATGACGCCGCCATCAACGTGATGCGCCGCCTCATGCAGGCCTCGGGCGCGGAGATCATCCACCTGGGGCACAACCGCTCGGTGGCTGAGATTGTCGACTGCGCCATCCAGGAGGACGTGCAGGGCATCGCCATCACGTCCTACCAGGGCGGTCACGTCGAGTTCTTCAAGTACATGATTGACCTGCTGCGCGAGCGGAAGGCCAACATCAAGGTCTTCGGCGGCGGCGGCGGCACCATCCTCCCCTCGGAGATTGAAGAGCTCCACCGCTACGGCGTCACGCGCATCTACTCGCCGGACGACGGCCGGGCCATGGGCCTGCAGGGGATGATTGACGACCTCATCTCCCAGTGTGACTTCGAGAAGCGGCCAGAGGACTTCGCGCCCCTGCTCGACACGCCGTCGCCGCGCGACCCGTCCCGGATTGCCCCGCTCATCACCATCGCGGAGAACTTCGCCTCGAAGGGAGCGGAGCTGCGCGAGGCCATGTCGCACATCCAGGCGAAGGGGCCGCGCGTGCCCATCCTGGGCATCACCGGCACCGGCGGCGCGGGCAAGTCCAGCCTTGTGGATGAGCTGGTGCGCCGCTTCCTGACGGACTTCCCGGACAAGACGCTCGCCGTGCTCTCCGTGGACCCGTCCAAGCGCAAGTCCGGCGGCGCGCTGCTGGGTGACCGCATCCGGATGAACGCCATCGACAACCCGCGCGTGTACATGCGCTCGATGGCCACCCGCCAGAGCAACCTCGCCCTGTCCAAGCACGTCGGCGACTCCATCGAAATCTGCAAGGCCGCCGGCTTCGACCTCATCGTGGTGGAGACCTCCGGCATCGGCCAGTCCGACACCGAAATCACCGAGCACTCCGACGTGGCGCTCTACGTGATGACGGCCGAGTACGGCGCGGCGACGCAGCTCGAGAAGATCGACATGCTCGACTTCGCGGACGTCATCGCCATCAACAAGTTCGACAAGCGCGGCTCGCTGGACGCGCTGCGCGACGTGCGCAAGCAGTGGAAGCGCAACCACAACGCCTTCACCACCGCCGATGACGCGGTGCCCGTGTACGGCACCATCGCCTCGCAGTTCAACGACCCGGGGATGAACCAGCTCTACCGGGCGCTCATGGACACCCTCTCCGCGAAGACGGGCGCGCCGCTGAAGTCCGGCTTCGAGCTCACGCCGGGGATGAGCGAGAAGAAGTGGATCATCCCGCCCGAGCGCACGCGCTACCTGGCGGAGATCGTCGAGGCCTGTGAGTCCTACGACGGCTTCGTGAAGGCCCAGGCCGCCATCGCCCGGCGCATGTACCAGCTCCACGGCACCATCGAGGCGCTGCGCACCAACGTGGGCAGGAAGCGCCTGGAGATCGTCGAGCCCAAGGACCCCTCGGACACGGTGCAGGTCACCGAGCACGTCGAGGGCGAGCCCGCCTACCTGAGCGAGCTGGTGGAGCTGTACAAGGACTTGGAGTCGCGGCTCCACGCCGACTGCCGCCGGCTGCTGGCTGAGTGGCCCGCGACGAAGCGCCGCTACGCCGCGTCCAAGTACCAGTTCCAGGTCCGCGACAAGGTCATCGAGCTGGACTTGTACGCGGAGACGCTCTCCCACCTGCGCATCCCCAAGATCGCCCTCCCCCGTTATGAGGACTGGGGTGACATCCTCATCTGGCTGCTGCGGGAGAACGCCCCGGGCGCCTTCCCCTTCACCGCGGGCGTCTTCCCGCTCAAGCGCGAGGGCGAGGACCCCGCGCGCATGTTCGCCGGCGAGGGCGGCCCGGAGCGCACCAACAAGCGCTTCCACTACGTGTCGCGCGGCCTGCCCGCCAAGCGCCTGTCCACGGCCTTTGACTCGGTGACGCTGTATGGCGAGGACCCGGACCACCGGCCGGACATCTACGGCAAGGTGGGCAACTCGGGCGTGTCCATCGCCAACGTGGACGACGCGAAGAAGCTCTACTCCGGCTTCGACCTGGCGGACCCGTCCACGTCCGTGTCCATGACCATCAACGGCCCCGCGCCGATGCTGCTCGGGTTCTTCCTCAACGCCGCGGTGGACCAGCAGTGCGAGAAGTGGATCCGGGAGAACGGCCAGGTCGACGAAGTCGAAAAGAAGATGGACGCCCTCTACCGCGAGCGCGGCCTGCCACGGCCCCGCTACCAGGGGGACCTGCCGCAGGGCAACGACGGGCTGGGCCTGCTGCTGCTCGGCGTGTCCGGCGACGAGGTGCTCCCGCGCGACGTCTACGAGCGCATCCGCGCGAAGACGCTCCAGTCGGTGCGCGGCACCGTGCAGGCGGACATCCTGAAGGAGGACCAGGCGCAGAACACCTGCATCTTCTCCACCGAGTTCGCCCTGCGGGTGATGGGCGACATCCAGCAGTACTTCATCGACCAGAAGGTGCGGAACTTCTACTCGGTGTCGATTTCGGGCTACCACATCGCGGAGGCCGGGGCGAACCCCATCTCCCAGCTCGCCTTCACCCTGGCCAACGGCTTCACCTTCGTCGAGTACTACCTGTCGCGGGGCATGGACATCGACGACTTCGCGCCCAACCTCTCGTTCTTCTTCTCGAACGGGATGGACCCGGAGTACGCCGTGCTGGGCCGCGTGGCGCGCCGCATCTGGGCCAAGGCCATCCGGGACAAGTACGGCGGCAATGACCGCTCGCAGAAGCTGAAGTACCACATCCAGACGTCTGGCCGGAGCCTGCACGCGCAGGAGATTGCATTCAACGACATCCGGACCACGCTGCAGGCACTGCTCGCGCTCAACGACAACTGCAACTCGTTGCACACCAACGCCTACGACGAGGCCATCACCACGCCCACCGAGGAGAGCGTGCGCCGCGCGCTCGCCATCCAGTTGGTCATCAACAAGGAGTTCGGGCTCTCCAAGAACGAAAACCCCAGCCAGGGCGCGTTCATCATCGAGGAGCTGACCGACCTGGTGGAGGCGGCGGTGCTGGCGGAGTTCCGCGCCATCTCCGAGCGCGGCGGCGTGCTGGGCGCCATGGAGCGCATGTACCAGCGCTCCAAGATTCAGGAAGAGTCCCTCTACTACGAGACGCTGAAGCACGACGGGACGCTGCCCATCATCGGCGTGAACACGTTCCTGGACCCCAAGGGCTCTCCGACGGTGACGCCGCCCGAGGTCATCCGCGCGACGACGGAGGAGAAGAACTACGCCATCACCGCGCGCGACGCCTTCTGGAAGCGGAACGAGGCGACGGCGCCCAAGGCCCTGGAGGCCGTGCGCCGCGCGGCGCTGGACAACGGCAACATCTTCGCCGCGCTGATGGACGCCTGTAAGGTCTGCACGCTCGGCCAGCTCTCCCGCGCGCTGTACGAGGTGGGCGGGCAGTACCGGCGCAACATGTAGCCCTGACGCCGCGCCCCCATCCGGGCGGACGCGGCGATGAGACTCACGGGCCGAGGCGCTTGCCGCGCCTCGGCCTTTTTCATGTCACGACGCCTCAGCCCAGCTCCAGCATGCAGGTCGCGCTGCAGCCGTCGCGGCTGGTGGTGTTGCCGTCGTCGCACTCCTCTCCCTCGATGTACTGGACGACGGAGTCGCCGCAACGGGGCGCCAGCATGCATCCAGGGGTGCATCCGCCGTAGACCCCGTCGTTCACGCCGTCATCACACGCCTCGCCCTCGTCAATGATTGCGTTTCCACAGAGCGAGCGGCACTCCGTCCGGCGCGTGCCGAAGCTGTTGAGCGTGAGCTGATAGGAAGAGCCCGTCGTGTGGCGCTCTGCCTGGAAGAGGGCGACCTCATAGCTTCGGCCAGGCACCAGCCCCAGCTCCTCGGCCCGAGCGGAGAGCGTAACGGCTCCCGCCTCCGCCCCATGGATGCCGCCCAGGTCCAAGGCCAGGCGGCCGTTGATGAACACCCACACGTCATCGTCGCCGCGGAACGACAGTACTTCCGTGCCCTTGTATTCGAACCAGGAGCGCGTCTCGCTGGTGAAGTGGAAGTTGCGCGGTGCCGAATCGGAACCGGGGCGCGTCGGCTCGAATCCCGCGGCCACCCAGCCCAGCGCATCCAGCGGGAAGAAAGTCGGGTCTTCGAACCGGTAGGCGCCATTGCCCGTGTGCGCCAGAGTCATTGAAGAGACCACTGCGCGGTTCACCCCATGGGCGTCGCGGTACCACTGGTCGAACGCAGTCCGGCCGTGGGTCGTCGCGGAGCTCTGCCCCTCCTTCGCGTAGACGGGCTTTCCGTCCACGCCGAGCGCGCTCTGGACGATGCCCCGCTCCACGCCACTCTTGTTCTGGAAGTCGATGTGTCCACGCGGCAGCCCCTCCCCGGCTGGCAGGTCGTACCCTCGGAAGTCCCGGTAGACGATGGGGAAGGAAATCTCCTGGGGCGGCTCCTCCTCGATGCTCACACAGGCGAAGCCCGGCTCGAGCTTGCACTCCGGCGAACAGCCATCATTCGCGCGGAGGTTGCCGTCGTCGCACTCCTCCGTGCTGCCCGGCAGGATCACCCCGTCGCCACAAACGTCCTCGCAGCTGCCGTCGCTGCAACGCGGCTCGCGTCTGCAGTCGGGCAGACAGCCGTCACCAAAGTCGTGATTGCCGTCATCACAATGCTCGGTGCCCTGGACCTGAAAGTCACCACAGACGGTGCGCGAGCAAAGCGCGCCTACCGCGGGGCAGTGCCAGCCATCTTCCAGTCGGCACGTGGAGTCGCAGCCATCACCATTGATGATGTTTCCGTCCTCGCACTCCTCGGCACCAGCGGTGACGCCATCACCACACATGGCCGCGGAACAGGGCCCACCCGCGACCGGACAGGTCCACCCGGGTTCAATGTCCTGGCAGGTGGCAGAGCAGCCATCGCCGCTCTCGACGTTGCCGTCGTCACACAGCTCCGAGCCCAGCACCACGCCGTCACCACAGACGAGCGAGCCCGCATCAAGCTCGGTGCCCGCGTCAGGCTCCGTCCCTGCGTCGGACTCGGTGCCAGCATCAGGCTCGGTGCCCGCATCGGGCTCGGTGCCCGCGTCAGGCTCCGTGCCCGCATCGGGCTCTGTCCCTGCATCACCCTCCGACCCGGAATCGGGCTGGGCACCCGCATCCGGCTCGGCGCCAGCATCGACGTCAGCGCCTCCATCCTCCGGCTGTTCGCCAGCATCGGCGGGGATGGACGCATCCGGCGTCGCACCGCCGTCTGGCTCCGGGGACGTGTCTCCACCACACGCCGAAAGGACCAGGGCCAAGACCGCAAGCATTCGCTTTGCGGCCGACAATCGACTCTCGCTGTTCACCATGGAACCGATGGTGAAAGCAGCCCATACGGAATGTCAATGACAGCGGCTGACGGTCAGCGACCACACGCCGGGCGGGGCGCCTGCACGCCCGACGTCTCGAGTGGGAACAGCGCCCCAGTTCCCGCGGGCCTCAAGGAATCACGGCGTCCGCGGGCGCCGGCAGCAGCGGCCGGGCCTTCAGCGCGGCCAGCCGCTCCAGCACGTAGTCCAACATGCTCCGCGCCAGCGCGTGCTCGCCCATCACCACCCGGGCAACGCCCAGCGACTCCAGGTAGTCCCGCTCCTCGTCGCCGTGCGTGCGCACCACCGCGGGGAGGGACGGATTCACGCCCTTCACCTGCTCCACGATGGCGCGAGCCTGCAGTGCGTCCGGCGTGGCGATGATGAGGATGGACGCCGTGTCCAGGTGCGCGTGCTCCAGGATGCCGGGCACCGCGGCGTCCCCGTAGATTGCGGGCACACCCTCCTCACGCAGGCGCTCCACGTACTCGCGGTTCTGTTCAACGACGACGAAGGGAATCTTGCGCTCCGCCAGGCTCTGGCCAATCACGCCGCCCACGCGCCCGTAGCCAATCAATACCGCGTGCTCGCGCAGTTGCACGTCCCCCATGCCAATGGGCAACTCAGACAGCTCGTCCTCCTCGGGGTCCATGCGCGCGGCGAACCGTGGCTGTCGGCGCAGCCACGCCAGCAGCGGATCAATGGCCTTGAAGACGAGCGGGTTGAGGGTGATGGACAGCAGCGCCCCCGACAACACCAGGCTCTGCCCCTCCTTTGGCAGCAGCCCGAGCGTGACGCCCAGCCCCACCAGGATGAACGAGAACTCCCCAATCTGCGCCAGGCTCGCGGACACCGTGAGGGCGGTGTTCACCGGGTAGCGGAACGCCAACACGATGAAGAAGGCGGCCAGCGACTTGCCCAGGACGATGATGCCCAGCACGACGAGGACCTGGAGCGGCTGCCGCACCAGCACCATCGGGTCGAAGAGCATCCCCACCGACACGAAGAACAGCACCGCGAACGCGTCCTGGAGCGGGAGCGAATCCTCCGCCACCCGGTGGCTGAGCTCCGACTCGCTGACGACCACGCCCGCGAAGAAGGCGCCCAGCGCGAAGGAGACGCCGAAGAGCGCGGCGGCCCCGAAGGCAATGCCCAGCGCCACCGCCAGCACCGACAACGTGAACAGCTCGCGGGAGCCCGTCTTGGCCACCTGGGTCAGCAGCCAGGGCACCAGCCGCTTGCCAGCGACCACCATCACCACCACGAAGAGGCAGACCTTCCCCAGCGTGACGGCCAGGGTCCAGACGAGGCCGTCTCCAGCGGCCGCCGTCGCGGGCGTCTGCGTGTCGGCGGTGCCAAGGACGTTGCCCAGCGCGGGGAGGAGGACCAGGGCGAGCACCATCGCCAGGTCCTCGACAATCAGCCAGCCCACCGCGATGCGGCCATTCACCGAATCAAGGGCGCCCCGCTCCTCCAGGGCGCGCAGCAGCACCACGGTGCTGGCGGTGGACAGCGCCAGGCCAAACACCAGGCCCGCGCCCAGGCTCCAACCCCACCAGTGCGCGACCGCGGTCCCCATCACGGTGGCGGCGGCGATCTGCACGATGGCGCCCGGCACCGCGATGTTGCGCACGGCGAGCAGATCCTTGATGGAGAAGTGAATCCCCACGCCGAACATCAACAGGATGACGCCAATCTCCGCCAGCTGCCCGGCGAGGCCCCCATCCGCGACGAAGCCCGGCGTGAACGGCCCCACGGCCACGCCCGCCAGCAGATAGCCCACCAAAGGTGGCAGCTTCAGCCAGCGAGCGACGAACCCACCGACGAAGGCCAGTCCGAGTCCAACGGCGATGGTGGCGATGAGCGTGGTGTCGTGAGGCACGGCGGAATCTCCCTGGGCGCTACGCGGAAGGGGGTATGAAAAAAGCGGCGCGGCGAGGAATCCAGCCGTGGGGGCAGGAGCCTCGAACACCTTTCGTTCATGGGTGGTCTTGAGCGGACGCTCGCGCTGATGCAGTGAGCTTGCGCCGGGCGGCAATCTACTACGCGGCGCGCCCGTTCCCAACCTTCATTGGCACGCGGTGAGCGATGTGCTCGCCAAGCATCACTTCGAGCGAGCGACGCGCCATGTCACCCCGTGGGCGGTGCCTCACCGCGTCCCCAGCTTGAGGAAAGAGCACATTTTCGCGGAGGTCCCTCATGCGTGCTCCCCTGCCCTTTGTCTTGATGTTGGCCCTGGCGCTCGCCGGCACGTCCGCCGCTGCCGCGGAGCACTCGGCCCCGACCCTGGATTCCCTGGCGGACGGCGCGCTGCTGCTCGACGGGCTGGGGACGCACGAACGCCAGGTCACCACGGCCTCCCCTCAGGCCCAGGCCTTCTTCAACCAGGGCCTGCGGCTGGCGTATGGCTTCAACCACGATGAGGCCGCGCGCTCGTTCGCCCGAGCCACGCAGTTGGACCCCACCTGCGCCATGTGTTTCTGGGGCGTCGCGTTGGTGCTGGGCCCCAACTACAACATGCCCATGCTGGCGGAGAATGCGCCCGCCGCCTGGGACGCCCTCCAGCGCGCTCGGCAACTCGCCCCCCGCGCGACGCCGGTGGAGCAGTCACTCATCACCGCGCTCGTCCAGCGTTATCCCGGCCCGGAGGCCCTGCCGCCGGAGAAGATGGCCCCCTTCAACGAGGCCTATGCCAATGCCATGGCGGGCGTGGCCAGGCGCTTCCCGGAGGACCTGGACGTGCAGACGCTCCACGCCGAGGCGCTCATGGACCGGAACCCCTGGAAGCTGTGGTCGCTGGACGGGGCGCCGGCTCCCGGCACGGAGCAGATTGTCGCCACGCTGGAGTCCGTGCTCGCCAGGGACCCCCTGCATCTGGGCGCGAACCACTATTACATCCACGCGGTGGAGGCCTCGCCGCATCCAGAGAAGGCGGAGCCTTCCGCGGACCGACTGGGCGCGCTGGCGCCCAATGCGGGGCACGTCGTCCACATGCCGGCCCACATCTATCAGCGCGTGGGCCGCTACGCGGATGCCTCGGAGAGCAACCGGAAGGCGGCGGCGGCGGACCTGGCCTACCTGAAGCAGGCGAAGCCGCGCGGCCATGTCTATCCCATGTACACGTCCCACAACTTCGGCTTCCTGGCGTTCTCCGCGTCCATGGAGGGGCGGAAGCAGGAGACGCTGGAGGCGGCCCGGGACTCGGCGAAACACTTCCCGCCGGAGCTGCTCACGATGATGCCGGGCATGGACTTCTTCGTGGCCCAGCCGCTCTTCGCCATGGTGCGCTTCGGGGACTGGGAGCGCCTCCTCGCCGAGCCCCGCCCGGATTCGAAGTACCCCGTCCAGGAAGGGCTCTGGCTCCACGCGCACGGCATGGCGCTGGCTGCCACGGGGCAGGTGCCACAAGCCCGCGCGGAGCTGGCCGAGCTGCGGCAACTGGCCCGCACCGTGCCTCCGACGATGGCCGCGAACCTCAACACCGCGAAGGACGTGCTGGGCGTCGCGGTGCGTGTGTTGGAGGCCCGCGTGGCCCAGGCCGAGGGCCGGCCCCAAGCCCTGACGCTGTGGCGGGAAGCCGTCGACGCCGCGGACCGGCTCTCCTACGCCGAGCCCGCGGACTGGTTCTATCCGGTGCGCCATTACCAGGGCGCCGCGCTGCTGGAGGCCGGGCGCAGCGAGGAGGCGGAGGCCGTCTACCGCGAGGACCTGCGGCGTAACCCGAAGAATGGCTGGGGCCTGTTTGGCTTGACGCAAGCGCTCGAAGCGCAGGGACGTCAGGAGGAAGCGGCTCGCACCCGCGCCGCTTTCGAGACGGCCTGGGCGCGCGCGGACTTTCCGCTCACGACGACCGCGCCCTGAGGGCCAGGGACACACCCTGACACCCCGCCGCACCTGGAGCGAGGCCCGGGTTGCACGAGGCTCCGCATGGGGATAGGGAAGCAGGCCTCGTATGTCTGCGACCGCGGAGCTGCTCGATGCCGTCCGGGAGGAAGCGCGCCCGGACACCTGGTCTGCCGGCACGGGGCTCGCTCGCGCGGGCGCCGTCTCGGTGCAGTCCGTGGATGAGGAAGAGGCCGTGCTGCGGGTGCGCATCCCCAGCCGGCCCACCCCCGTGAAGACGGTGCTCTACCTGGATGAAGCCATCTGGGAGTGCGACTGCCGCGGCCGGGTGGACCCCTGCGAGCACGTCGTCGCGGCGGCGCTGATTCTCCACCAGCACGCCACGGCACGGCGAGCCCCCGCGCAGCGCCCGGGCGCGAACGCCGTCACCAGGCCCGGCGCACCCGCGGCTGGCGCGCCGAAGCCGGAGCGCATGGTGTACCGGTTCAAGCGCGTGGACGGCGGGCTCCAGTTGGAGCGGCTGGTGGTGCGCCCGGACAACACCGCGCGACTGCTGGCGCGCAGCCTGGCCTCGCTGCTCACCAACCCCGTGGAGGCCGCTCGCATCCAGACGCAGCCGTGCGACTTGCTCGCGGACAAGCTGCTGCTGAAGCCCACCCGGGGCGCCCTGCCGCCCGAGCGGCTCAACGCGCTGCTGCGCGTCCTGGAGCCCGCGCGCACCGTGCTCTTCGACGGCGTGTTGGTATCGATGACGAGCGAGCCCCTCATGCCCCGCGTCACCGTGGAGGACCGCGGTGAGAACACGGTGCTCAAGGTGGAGAAGGACCCGCGCGTCACCGAGGTGGTGAGCCCCGGCCTCGCGCTGTGCAGCGGGACGCTCTGTCCCCTGGGGGAACAGACCCTCACGGGGCCCTGGTTGGAGAAGCTGCCGCAAGAGCGCGCCTTCGCCCCCCACCAGATGGGAGATTTGACGGGGAAGGTGCTGCCGGACCTCGCGCGGCGCATGCCGGTGGACGTGCGCAGCCAGCGGTTGCCGCCCATCGACCGCACACTGAAGCCTCGCATCTCCCTGGAGCTGAACCAGCTCGACGCGGGCCTCTCGGTGCTGCCGACGCTGGTGTATGGCTCGCCGCCTACCGTGCGTATCGACAGTGGACGCATGGTGTACCTGAAGGGCGCCGCGCCCGTGCGCAACGAAGCCGCCGAGCAGCTGCTCATCCACCAGCTCCGCGACGAGCTGAACATGGCGCCCGGGCGGCGCGTCACGGTGCAGGGCAAGGAGGCCGTCCAGCTCGCCGACAAGCTGCGGCGCTGGCGCGGGGGCCTCACGGGGGATGGCGCGGCGGTGGTGACGAACCCGAACGTGCAGCTGCGCCCGGTGCTGAAGGTGGACACGGGCGCTGGCGCAGAGGGCGTACCGCACGTGGGCTTCTCGTTCGACTTCCAGGTGGAGGGGGAGGACCGGGAGTCACCTCGCACGGTGGATGCGGCGGCGGTCATGCGCGCCTGGGAAGAAGGAATCGGGCTGGTGCCGCTGGAGGGCGGCGGCTGGGCGCCCCTGCCCGCGGAGTGGCTGAAGTCCCATGGCCAGCGCGTGGCGGACCTGCTGTCCGCGCGAGGCCGGGATGGCCGGCTCGCCAACCACGCCATTCCGCAGCTCACGGGCCTGTGTGAAGCGCTGGAGCACCCCTCCCCGCCGGGCCTGGAGCGGCTGGCGCCCCTGGTGAAGGGCTTCGAGAAGCTGCCCGAGCCGCAACTGCCGGAAGACCTCACGGCGACGCTGCGCGCGTATCAGCTCCAGGGCGTGAGCTGGCTCACCTTCCTGCGACAGGCGGGGCTGGGCGGCGTGCTCGCGGACGACATGGGCCTGGGCAAGACGCTGCAGACCCTCTGCGCGCTGGGCCCAGGCACCCTGGTGGTGGCGCCCACGAGCGTGCTGCCCAACTGGGAGGCGGAGGTGAAGCGCTTCCGTCCCTCGCTGAAGGTCTCCGTGTACCACGGCCCCGGACGCGCGCTGGATGAGGCGGCCGACGTGACGCTGACGACGTATGCCCTGATGCGCCTGGACGCGGAGGTCCTGGGCGCGAAGCAGTGGAGCACCGTCGTGCTGGACGAAGCCCAGGCCATCAAGAATCCAGACAGCCAGGTGGCGCGGGCCGCCTATGGCTTGCAGGCGGACTTCAAGCTGGCGCTGAGCGGCACGCCCATCGAGAACCGGCTGGAGGAGCTCTGGAGCCTGATGCACTTCACCAACCAGGGCTTGCTCGGCGGACGGAAGGACTTCGAGGAGCGCTGGGCGCGGCCCGTGGCGGACAACCACAAGGGCGCGGCGGAGCGGCTGCGGGCGCGCATCCGGCCCTTCATCCTGCGCAGGCTCAAGCGGGACGTGGCGCCGGAGCTGCCGCCCCGGACGGACGCCGTGCGCCACGTGACGCTCACGGAGCGGGAGCGCGCCGTCTACGACGCCGTCTACGCGGCGACGCGCGAGGAGGTGGTGTCACAGCTCGAAGCGGGCGGCAGCGTGTTGAAGGCGTTGGAAGCCCTGTTGCGGCTGCGGCAGGCGGCGTGCCATCCGGCGCTCGTTCCGGGCCAACAGGCCAAGACTTCGTCCAAAGTGCAGGCCCTGGTGGAGGCGCTGGGCACGGCGGTGGAGGACGGGCACAAGGCGCTCGTCTTCTCACAGTGGACGTCGATGCTGGACCTCATCGAGCCCGCGCTCCAGGAAGCGGGCATCGGCTTCATCCGGTTGGACGGCAGCACCGCCAACCGGGGCGCGGTGGCGGCGTCCTTCCAGGACCCGAAGGGCCCACCGGTGATGTTGATTTCCCTCAAGGCGGGAGCGACGGGGCTCAACCTCACGGCGGCGGACCACGTCTTCCTCGTGGACCCATGGTGGAACCCGTCCGTGGAAGCCCAGGCCGCGGACCGCGCGCACCGCATCGGGCAGCAGCGGCCCGTCATGGTGTACCGGCTGGTGTCTCAAGGAACGGTCGAGGAGAAGATCCTCACGCTTCAGGCGAAGAAGCGGGAGCTGTTCGAGGCCGCGCTCGGTGGCGGCTCCGGGGCCACCGCGATGACGCGTGCGGACTTGATGCAACTCCTTGCGTAGCCGTCTCCGCGCCGCGCAATGCACGCCGCAACTCCCGTGGAAATCAACTGCCCACAGGACGCATCGTGAAGGAAACAGCCTCCGTGCCGAGCATGTACTCATCCCCGTCCGAGACCTGCTGCCGGGTGATGCGCTCATTGTTGAACCAGGTTCCGTTCGAAGAGTTCAGGTCTTCGATGAAGACCTCGTCCCCCACCCGCGTCACGACAGCGTGCTCACGCGAGACACGCTCCGATTTCACGACAAGGCTGCAACGAGGGCCTCGGCCAATCGTGAAGCGCTCCGTGGAGACGGCCACCGGCGTGCCTTGCGCCCACCGGACGAAGACCTCCAGCGGCGCGGGAGCCTTCACGATGTTGGTGGTCTCCGCCGACTGGTCCTCCAGAATCGTCGCGGCTTCGCCAAGCGGCCGGAGCTTCGGTACAGGACGCGCCACCAGTGGACGTGCCGCAATCGGCGTCGCGACGGGGGCCTCTGCCTGAGCAGCCTCCGCGGGCTCCTCCACGATGCCCAGTGCCGCAAGCTCCTCGGCAATGTCGTCACTGGACACGTCCCCCTTCACGCCGCTGCTCGCCGGTGCCTCGGCCTCATCATTCGCAGCTTCTTCGGACTCCGAATCGTCTGAGTCTTCGGCGGACTCATCGCCTTCCGAGTCCTCAACCGACTCCTCATCATCGGCTTCGTCGGACTCCTCATCGTCGGCGTCATCGGACTCCTCGGCATCAGAGTCGTCGGCCTCCTCATCATTGGAGTCGTCCGATTGGGCGGCCAGCCCCTCTGACGGCTGCACGGAGGCCTCGACCTCCGCGAGAATCTCCTGCATCCGCGCGAGCACCAGCTCGGTCGAGTTCACCTGCGCCACGGACAGAGGAACCGGGGTGACGCCAGGAGGCTCCGTCGCGGGCTCCTCCGTCGCGTCGTCCGCCGAGAAGGCGCCTACGGACAGAGCAGCCGCGGCCGGGGCAGCCGGAGGCGAGCCCCCGCTCGGAGCCTCCACCACGGGACGCGCCGCCACGGGTGCAGCGGCCTGGGCCACGGGCGCCACCACCCCGCCCAGCGACACCACGGAGGGGGACACGTAGCCGTTCTGGCGCGCGAGTTGGAACAGGGCCTGCGCCACCAGCGCATCCCGGTCCACCCCCATGTCGCGGCTCATCAACTCCAGCGCCCGCCACAGGGGCTCGGCGACTTCAATCGTCTGACGAATCCGCTTCATGACTACCCCCTCAGATTGTTCTGCCACGGCGACACATGGTTCGCGTCGGTCAGCCAGAAGAACATCGCCTGCGTCTCCGCGTACTGCTCTTCGGCAATCCCCGCCAGGTTGGGATGCAGCTCCTGGAGGGCAACTCCTTCGAAATCAAACGTCGGCAGGTCCGGGTCGATGCGACCTTGGGTCCGCCGATTGCGGCACTGCCACAGCCGCTGCGTGGCCTGCCCCGCCGCGTGACCGAAGTCCGCCGGAGGCGTCAGCGCATCCGGCATCCGAAGCGCATCCTCCCCGCACGCCCACAAGAGCCAGGTCAGCGCGCTCCAGTCCCCACGGACCGCTCGGGACAGGGCCGGCAGCCCCAGCCCCTTCAAGGACAGCGTCTCGTCGATATCCACCGAGTCACCTTCCTCATCCTCGACCTCCGTCTGCTCCAGCTCGACGGGCCCGTCCGGCAGCAGGGCCGACACATCGGGCGGCAGCCAGGGCACGTTCGCGCCGGGCTTGAAGCGGGAGAGAATCTCCGCGCGCAGCAACTGGAGCCGCGTGGCGTACTTGCGGACCACCGCCTGCACCGCGTCCAGGTCCTTCGTGGGCCCGTCGGGGACCTCGTCGAACGTGCAGTGAACAGGCTCACGCCCCGGCCAGAACTCGAAGCGCGGGAACAGCACCCGCCCATAGGCCGAGAGGAACTTCCACGAATCCGGCTCCGACGGCGCCAGCGCCTCCGCGTCCTTCCGCATCTGCTCGCCCAGCCCCAGGTTCGCCAGGATGAGGCTCCGGGTGAACAGGTACGCCGAGCGCTCCGGCGCGAGCAGCATCGCGGCCAGGATGAAGTCCAACGCCGCCCGGGGCCGGTCCTGCTGGTCGTGGAGCACCGCGAAGCCCCGAAGCAACGTCGCTGCCTCCGCGCCACGCATCAACGCATCCGCCAGCGCCGCCCGCTCATCCCCCGCGCTGTTCATCACACCTTCGGCATGCTCGCGAGCGCTCGCCTCCGCGCGAGGCAGGGTGAGCGCCTCCAGCCACGCCTTCAGTGTGCCCGCATCCAGCGACACGGCGCTCGCACGCGCCATGGCCAGCAGCGCCTCCCGGTACCGCCGGTCCGCCCGAGCCTGCTCGGCGAACGCGCGCCACGCGTCAGCGCTCCTTGGCAGGTTCGAGAACACCTCCGAGGCATCCAGTGTCTCGTGGTCCTGGACAACGCCCAGGTCCCGGGTGGCGACGGCGTTGCCCTCCGCATCCAGCAGCTTCCACGTGCCGCACGCGAAGTCGTCCTCCATCTCCCCTTCGTCGAACCGCACCCGAGCGTCCGCGTACTCGTCCACGGCGCGGGAGTGGTAGCGCCCTTGCCGGCTGCCCTCGCGGAATTCACCCTCCCAGAGGAGCTGTCCCTCCCGGTCCCAGAACCGGCACAGCCCGTGGCGCTCGCCGTCCGCGTTGAGCGACACGGACGCCCACTGGTCCTGGTCCTCTCGGTACTCGGCCTTCTCCGGGAGGTTCGCGGGCCGCGTGGGGTACGGCACGCCGGTGGAGGGCACCACGCGCTCACCGGCGCCGTTGTAGTGCAGCACCTGCGTCACGCGGCCGTGCGCGTAGACCATCACCGTGCGGCGGACGTTCTCGCTAAGGCCAATCTCATGCATCCGCTCGGTGGTGAACTGGTCGGACGCGTACCAGGTGCGCGGGCCGTGCAGGTTGCCCTGCTCGAAGGCCCCGTCCTGGGACACCTCCCCGCTCTCATGAAAGCGCTTGAAGGGCCCGTGGGGCTTGCCGTGGACGAAGATGCACTCGTTGCAGAGGGTTCCGTCGGCGCGCCAGTACTTCCAGGGGCCGTGCTTCTCACCCTCCTCGTCAGTGTCGCCGAAGCACCACTCCTTGTCGCCGTCGTCCCATTCCGCGTGGGGCGGGATGCCAGGCGGCGGCGTCCCCTCCTCCGTCAGCTTGCGGTTCGCGGCCCGCTGCTGCTCGACGGCCAGGTCCACGGAGTCCAGCATGCTCAGCCAGGTCGCGAACGCCGAAGCCGACATGGCACCCGAGGCGCGCCGGACCTCGACGCCATCCTTGAAGGCCACCAGCGTGGGAATGGAGCGAATCTCCAGCCGGCCGGAGACCTCCTCCTGCGCCTCCGTATCGAGCTTGCCGAAGGTGATGTTCGGGAACTCCTTCGCGGCGGCCTCGAAGGTCGGCGCGAAGCCACGGCAGGGGCCACACCACTCCGCCCAGAAGTCCACCACGCACACCCCCGCCTCCTGGGTGATGCGCTCGAAGTTCTCCTGGGTCAATTCAACGGTCTGTCCCGCCACGGCGACTCCCTTGCGAGGTGCGTGGGGCGATAGAAGTGAGTGGGAGCCCTCACGTCAACGGCGCAGTTCAAGAACGGCTCGCGCGACGCTTGAACACCGCCAAGCCCGGGAATTCACACGTGAATCCCGTCTCAGAAAACGAAAAAGCCCAGGCCTTGAGAAGAGCGCGCCCACGGAATACGGCCTCAGCCCCACGGGGCGAGGAGCACCGCCAGAAGACTCGGTGGATGCAAGCCGACGACGCGCCCTACGTCCTCTTCCGGCGCGCGCCCCAGGTCCTGACGACGGAGGTCGTCGGGAAGAGGCTGCGTCCCTGGCTTGATGGGGTCCGTCCCACCTGGGAGAGGTCACCATGACCCCGGGTGAAACAGCTCCGCGAAACTCCTGAAACAATTACAATCCCGGCAGGTCCCTGAGCGAAGGGCCTTCCGCGAATTCAACAGCGGCTGCATCCGTCATCGGGAGGATCGACGCCAACGTTCTTCATCAGGCTCGGGTATACACGTTGCGGCATGAGTCGCTCATCCTTGGTCGAAACAGTGCTGGGGCAGCAGTATCGAGTGCTCCGGCGGATTGGCGTGGGGGGGATGGGCACCGTCTACGAGGCGGAGCAACTCAACGGAGGCCGCACCGTGGCCGTCAAGGTGCTCCGGCAGCACCTCCTTGGCGAGCCGGCCGTGCATGCGCGATTCCGCCGCGAGGCCCAGGCCACCGCGGGCTTGAAGCACCCGAACATCGTCGAGGTGATGGACTTCCACGACGCCCCGGATGAGCCACCCTTCCTGGTGATGGAGCTGCTGCAGGGCCAGACGCTGAAGTCGCTGATGAAGAAGGAAGGCCCCCTGCCCATGGAACGCGCGGCGGCCATTGCCCACCAGGTGGCGACCGCGCTGGTGGCGGCGCATCAGGCCGGCGTCATCCACCGCGACATCAAGCCCGACAACATCTTCCTGGTCGACACGGGGACCGAGGCCCTCCAGGTGAAGCTGCTGGACTTCGGCGTCGCGCGGCTCATGCATGAAGACGACGCCACCGCGCTGGGCACGGAGTCCGGCGCCTGGGTTGGCACGCCGTCGTACATGGCCCCGGAGCAGATCCGCTGCCGCCCTGTCGACGGACGCGCGGACATCTACTCGCTGGGCGCCTGCCTGTATCACATGGTGACTGGACAGCGGCCCATCGACGTGGCGGACAACGTGGCCCTGCTCTCCGCCGTGCTCCACAATGTGCCCGCCCCGCTCAGCGGCGTGCGCACGGACGTGCCGGATGGCTTCTCCCAGGTGGTGGAGCGCACGCTGCAGAAGGACCCGGCCGCGCGCTACGCGGACTCCCATGAGCTGGCCCAGGCGCTCGAGCCTTGGATTCGCGCCGCCCCCCCGGAGCCCGCGAACCCAGCACCGGTGCCCCCAACGCCTGTCGCGGCGGAACATGTCGCCACACCGCACACGCCCGGACCGCAGCACGCCTTCGTCGCGGGGGAACACGTCCCCCCGCCGCACCCGCGCTCCCGCCTGCAGACCATCCTCATGGTCACCAGCGCGCTGGCGGTGGGCCTCGCCGCGACGGGAGGGCTCGTTCTGACGGCCTCCGGGATGACGCCCGCGGAGGAGCTCGCCCGCCTCCAGGTCGTCGAGTTGCCCCGCCTGACGGTGAACGGCGCCGCCGCGCCCCGCGGATACAGTGACGGCTGGGTCGCCGAGTCCATCGAAGGGCGCATGCCCGCGCTCGACAGCTGCTACGCGCGAAACGGCGAGGACGCCGCGTGCCGTCAGGACACCTACGCCCTGGTCTACTCCCCCGATGGCGTCGTCCTCGGGGCGCGCATGCAGCCGCCCCAGCCCATCCCGCTCGCGCGGTGCATCAACAAGGTGCTCCGAGGGCTCGCCCTGGGCAAGCCACGCGAAGCCATCGCCGGCACCGCCACGGTCCTGCTCAGGCGGGAGTAATCCCTCCCAAGAAAATCCGAACCTCAACGCCGCGAGCGCGCCCGGCGTGAAGCAAGCGCCTCTGCGAGCGAGAAGGCAGACAACGCTTCGCCTGGAAATCTCCAGCGACACGCGGGAGCTGGCGCCCGCACCATGACGAGATACGGCGACGGCAGACCGATGCGCTAGTGTCTCGCGGCAATTGCAGCCACGGCACCGCGTCCATCGACAGAGGGGTTCATGCTCAGTTCAAGAAGGTCGTCCCACTCCATCCTGCTTTTAGTCCCGCTGCTGCTGGCCCTGACCCAGACGGCCTGTGGCGACGACACGCCCGAGCCCAGCCAGGACGCAGGCATCCAGACGCCCGATGCTGGCAGGGACGACGCGGGGCCTTCCCCGGACGACGCAGGCACCGACGATGCCGGCACGGAGCCGGACGACGCGGGCACCGATGACGCAGGCACCGACGATGCCGGCACGGAGCCGGACGACGCGGGCACCGAGCCAGACGACGCGGGCACCGACGATGCTGGCACCGAGCCAGACGACGCGGGCACAGACGATGCCGGCACGGAGCCGGACGACGCGGGCACCGATGATGCCGGCACCGAGCCGGACGACGCGGGCACGGGTGAGGAGGACGGGGGCTCGGACCCGACGGACGGGGGCAGCGGTGACGGAGGCACGGAGCCACCGGAGTGCCCGTTCGGGCCACCGGATGGAGGTGTCTCGAACCCGGGCGACCCGACCGTCGTCCAGGACCCGACCGCGGACATCCTGGATCGGCTGCGGGCCATTCCCGGCCTCACCGTCGCGGAGAACCCCAACGGCGTCACGGTCCCCGCGGGTCACCGCTTCTTCGTCATGGAGTACGACCAGCCCGCTGACCACGCACGCCCCGAGTGCCAGCGCTTCAAGCAGCGGTTGGTCCTGCTGCACCGCTCCGTCACCGCGCCCGTGGTCTTCTACACGAGCGGCTACTACGTCTCCCTGAGCGCGGGCCGCCGCGAGCTGACGACGTTGCTGGCCGCCAACCAGCTCTCCATCGAGCACCGCTTCTTCCTGCCCAGCCGTCCGGAGCCCGCGGATTGGAGCCAGCTCACCATCAAGCAGTCGGCGGACGACTTCCACCGGGTCGCCCAGGCCCTCAAGCCAATCTATTCCGCGTCCTGGGTGTCCACGGGCGTCAGCAAGGGCGGAGAGACCATGGTGTTCTACCGCCGGTTCCACCCCGAGGACGTGGACGCGACGGTGGCCTATGTGGCGCCGCTCGTGCTCGGCGAAGATGCGCGCTTCCCCGACTTCCAGGCCACCGTGGGAGGCCCGGAGCTGGCGTGGTGCCGCGAGCAACTCCACACCTTCCAGCGCGCCGCGCTGAACCGCCGCGAGGAGTTGGTGACGCTGCTCCGTACCTACGCCGCGAACCGGGGCCTCACCTACAACCAGCTCGGCTTCGAGCGGGCCCTGGAGCACGCCGTCATCGAGACGTACTTCGCCTTCTGGCAGTACTCCGTCCCCCAGTACTGCGACGCGTTCCCGGATGACACGGCGTCGAGTGAGCACCTGCTGGAGATGATTGACTGGGCGGTGGGCCTCGCCACGTTCTCCGACAACGGCAGCTCCGGCATCACCCCGTACTACCCCTACTACTACCAGGCGAGCCTGGAGCTGGGCTGGCCCAAGCCCTACGAGGCGCACCTGGGCGACCTCATCCAGTACCCCGGCACCAACATCGCGCCGGTGTACTCGACGCCCAGCGTGCCCGCCGTGCTCCGGCCCCAGGCCATGCAGGACATCGAGGCCTGGCTCGTGGCGCATGGCCAGCGGGTGATGTTCATCTATGGCGACCTGGACCCGTGGACAGCGGCGGCGTTCCCGCTCGGCAACGCCCAGGACTCCTTCGTGTTCACCGTTCCGGGCGGCAACCACGGAAGCGCCATCAACCAGCTCCCCACCACCCTGCGGGTCCAGGCCCAGGACATCGTGCGGCGCTGGGCAGGCGTCCCATCACTGAAGCACGCCCCGGTGCCGCTCCCGGAGGCAGACACCGTCGAGTTTGGCC
Source organism: Myxococcus sp. AM009 (assembly GCF_013372605.1). Lineage (NCBI taxonomy): Bacteria > Pseudomonadati > Myxococcota > Myxococcia > Myxococcales > Myxococcaceae > Myxococcus > Myxococcus sp. AM009. Next base: position 21,999 of record NZ_JABXEP010000049.1, on the reverse strand, counting down.
CCCACCTGCCGCCCCGGCTGCAACAACCCCCGGCCCGGTAGCCCGCGGCGAACGCCCCTCACTGGAAGCAGCCCTTCCGGCGAGGGGCTGAACCCATCCAAGCGGCCCCAGGGGCCGGCACCGCCCTGGTGTCCGGCGCGCTGACGCTGACGTGTCATCTCTCCGGCTGACGTGTCAGCGTCGCGTGTCACGCGGCGCCGCCATTGCCAAACATCGGAAATCACATCCATGTGAGCAGCAACCGCCGTGGCATGTGTCGTGCTCAAGCCGCGGAGCGATGCTGCTCCACAAGCACCTCACCCCCGAGCTGAAGTCCCGGCTCGACATGCTGACGACAGGCAACGGCTGGACGCTCCGGAAGGCCATCCAGAGTGGCCTGGACCACGAGGACTCCCAGATGGGGGTCTACGCGGGTGACAGCGAGTCCTACGCGCTCTTCTCCCCGCTGCTGCATCCCATCATCCGGGACCACTGTGGCCATGACCTGAGCGGACACACGAGTGACTTCTCACTCGACGGGCTGCCCCAGGACGACCTGGACCCCACGGGCGAGTTCATCCTCTCCACGCGGGTCCGCGTCGGACGGAACCTGGCCCGGTACGCCTTTCCTCCAGCCATTGGCGCCAGGGACAGGGCCGCGCTGGAAGCAGAGGTCGTCCAGGTCCTCTCCGGCCTGAAGGGCAGCCTCGCGGGCGACTACTACCCGCTGGCCCGCCTCTCCGAGGCGGAGCGGCGGGAGCTGGTGCACCACCACGTCCTGTTCCAGCAGTCGGACCGCTTCCTGGACAGCGCGGGCGTCAACCGCGACTGGCCGCGCAACCGCGGCATCTTCCACTCCGCGGACCTGCGCTTCATCGTCTGGGTCGGGGAGGAAGACGCCCTGCGCATCATCAGCATGCAGCCCGGCGCGGGGCTGGCGCAGACCTTCCTGCGGCTCCAGACAGCGCTCGAGCAGTTCGACGGGCAGCTCGACTTCGCGCGGGACTCACGGCTGGGCTTCCTCACGGCGTGCCCCACCAACCTGGGCACCGCCATGCGCGCCTCCGTCCTCATCCGCCTGCCCCGCCTGTCACGGCGGCCGGACTTCCGCGCGCGGTGCGCCCGCCTGGGGCTCGCGGTGCGGGGCCTGCACGGCGAACACTCCGAAGCGCATGAAGGCATCCATGACGTCTCCAATGCCGTCCGGCTGGGCGTCACCGAGCGGGACATCTACCAGCGGCTTCGGACGGGCCTCCACGCGCTCATGGAGCTGGAGTCCGCGGCGCGCAAGCGCGGACACCCGGGCGCGGCGTCCGGGAGCTGAGCGCCCCCGGAGCGCCTCGCTTCACGCTCAGGACTTGGGAATCCAGCCGTCCACGAGCGCCTGGTTCTTCTTCACCCACTCCCGGACGGCCTTCTCCGGCGTGTTCTCTGCTTCGGCGACGGCGCCCATCAGGCTGCCGAGCTGCTGGTCATTCAGCTTGAAGTTGCGCAGCAGCGTCGCGACCTCGGGCAGGTCCTGCTCCAGGCCCACGCGGGTGAGCGTGTGGATGGACTCCTTGGCGCCGTAGACGCCCTTCGGGTCCTCCAGGAACTTCAGGTCCCAGCGCGCGAACTTCCAGTGCGGCTTCCAACCCGTGACGACCACGGGGCGCTTCTTGGCGATGGCGTCCTTGAGCTCCGCGGTCATCGCCGGGCCGCTGGAGGGCACCAGCTTCAGGTCCAGCTTGTACTCCGCGATGGCCTTCTCCGTCGTCGTCATGATGCCCGCGCCGGAGTCGATGCCCACGATGGACTGGTTGAAGTCCTTCGCCTTGCCGTTGAGCTGCTCGATGCTGGTGATGTCCAGGTCCGCCGGGACGACCAGGCCAATCTGGGCGCCCTCGTAGGTGGTGCTCAGGTCCACCACCTTGCCCTTGAAGCGCTCCATGTAGCTCTGGTGGGTGAGGGGCAGCCAGCTATCCAGGAAGATGTCCGCGTCGCCGTTGGCGAGCGAGGCGAACACCGGGGCGACGTCCGCCATGGTGGTCGTCACCTCGTAGCCCATGCGGTCCTCCAGGATGGCCTGGACCAGGTTCGTCATGGCCACGCATTCAGCCCAGTTCACGTACACCAGCCGGACCACGGGCTTCTTCGCGGGGGCGGGCGCCTGGGTGTCACTGGCGGCGGGCGCCTTGTTCTCCTCCTTGCATCCGGGGGCGACGAGCAGCCCCGCCACGGCCGTGAGCAGCAGGGGCAGGCGGGAGAGAGAGGAAGTCTGCATGGGACGGGTCTCCTTCATGATGAGCGCGTCCGGGGCTTGCCCAGCGCGTGAGTCAGGCGGTCCAACACGATGGCCAGGATGACCACCGCGATGCCGCTCTCGAAGCCCAGTCCGATGCGGAGCTGGGTGATGCCCTTCAGGACCTGCTCGCCCAGTCCCCCCGCGCCAATCATGGCGGAGATGACCACCATGGACAGCGACAGCATGATGGTCTGGTTCACCCCCGCCAGCAGCGTGGGGACGGCGATGGGGAGCTGGACGTTGAGCAGCGTCTGGCGCGGCGTCGCGCCGAACGCGATGGCGGCCTCCACGACCTCGGCGGGCACCTGCCGGATGCCCAGGTTGGTGAGGCGCACCGCGGGCGGCATGGCGAAGATGACGGTGGCCACCACGCCGGGCACCTTCCCCAGGCGGAAGAAGAGCACCGCGGGGATGAGGTAGACGAAGGCGGGCATCGTCTGCATCAGGTCCAGGGCGGGCCGCAGCACCCGCTCCACGACGCGGCTGTACGCGGCCCAGATGCCCAGGGGGATTCCCAGCACCAGCGCCACCATCGCCGAGCTGAGGACCAGCGCCAGCGTCTCCATGGTGGCCTTCCACAGGCCCATGTCCTGGATGAGCAGCATGCCCAGCGCCGTGAAGACGGCCGTGCCCAGGCCGGACAGGCGCCAGGCGAGCACCATCAACACCGCGATGATGGCGTAGCTGGGCGGCAAGAGCAGCGCGCTCTCCAAGCCGTTGATGCAGGCCGTGAGCACCGCGCGGATGGCGTCGAACACCGGCGCGCCGCGCGTGCCCAGCCAGTCAATCAGCTCCTCGAAGCCTTGGCCGATTTTGAGTGTGCTCATGTCAGCTCTGCTCCCCTGCGATGCTGGCCAGCAGCGTGGCGCGGCTCACGATGCCCAGGAACGACTGGTCCTCGGCGACGACGGCGATGGGAATCTGCGTGGTGGCCGCCACCGCCACCAGCTTCGCCAGCGGCGTGTCCGGTGACGTGGTGGGCAGGTCGGTGACGAGCGCGCCGTCCAGGCTGTGCTTGTTCTCCGCCAGGAGCCGCAGCGCGTCTTCAATGCGCACCACGCCCACCAGCTTGCGGGCCTGGTTGGTCACGAAGAGCGTGGAGGTGCCCGATTCGCGCATCCGCTTGACGGCCAGGGCCGGCCCGTCCTTGGGGTGCACCACCGACTCCGGCCGCCGCATGATGGCCCGCGCGGTGAGGACCTTGGTGCGGTCCACGTGCTCCACGAAGGCGCGCACGTAGTCGTCCGCGGGGCTCGTGAGGATCTCCTCCGGAGTGCCGAGCTGCGCGATGCACCCGTCCTTCATGATGACGATGCGCCCACCCAGCTTCAGCGCCTCATCCAGGTCATGGGTGATGAACACGATGGTCTTGTTCATCCGGGACTGGAGCTCGAGCAGCTCGTCCTGCATCTGCCGGCGGATGAGCGGGTCCAACGCGCTGAAGGCCTCGTCCATGAGCAGGATTTCCGCGTCGGTGGCGATGGCCCGCGCCAGGCCCACGCGCTGCTGCATGCCGCCGCTGAGCTCGCGAGGCAGCTTCTCCTCGTAGCCCTTCAGGCCCACCAGCTCCAGTGCCTGCATCGCCTTGGGCCGCGACTCCCGCCGCTCCAGGCCCTGCATCTCCAGCCCGTACTCCACGTTCCGGATGACGCTGCGGTGAGGCAGCAGGCCGAAGTTCTGGAACACCATGGCCATCTTCCGGCGCCGGACGTCCAGCAGGCCCGCCTTGTCCGCCCGGGTGACGTCCACGCCGTCCACGTGCACGCTGCCGGCGGAGGGCTCGATGAGGCGGTTGAGGCAGCGGAGCACCGTGGACTTGCCGCTGCCGGACAGGCCCATGATGACGAAGATCTCGCCGGCCTTCACCTCGAACGAAGCCTCCTGGATGGCGACGGTGCAGCCCGTCTCCTCCAGGATCTGCTGCTTGCTCTGCCCCTTCTCCAGCAGGGCAATGGCCCGCTCCGGGTTCCCGCCGTAGATCTTCCGCAGACCGCGGACTTCAATCTTCTCCATGGGGCCGCTCAGAAGTAGTAGCCGACGTTGATGTTGAAGCGCGTGTCCCACGAGGCGTTCGGGTCGCCCTCCGCGAGCGCGTTGCCATAAGCAGGCCCCAGCCAGGGCTGGTTCTTCCCGCTGGCCACGTCCACGTAGGTGTAGACGGGCCCCGCGGTGACGAGCATGCCGAGCACGTTCTGCATCGACGTCTCGAACTCGGCGTTGGCCTTGTCGAAGAGGCTGAAGCTCTCGTAGAAGGTCAGCTTCGTGACGGGTCCCCACGCCACCGGCACGTCGTAAGCAAGGCCCGCCACGTAGACGGTGCCCCGGGTGGCCATCTTGTAGGGCGCGTCATAGGCACCCATCGTCACGATGGAGTCGTCGTGGCCCTCCGGGTTCTTCAAGTCGTAGCCGTAACTGAGGACCTCCATGCGCAGGTTGAACGGGCCGTAGTAGCCGTCCAGGTGCACCGCGCCGGCCCAGTTCAGACCATTGCGCCGGGTGACGCTGTTGTAGATCTGCGCGGTCTGCGCGGAGACGCCCACCTCCGTGCGGCCCAGGTCCCCGTGCTGAAAGGTATACGCCGCGCGCGCGTTGACCTTGTTGCTCTCGTGGTTCGCGCTGTCCACGCCCAGGTAAGCCTCGCCCGGGTTGGCGCTGTTCACCTGCACCACGTCGTAGGAGTAGCGCGCGCTGTCCGTGCTCCGGCCGGTGAAGTTGCCTTCGTCGCCCTTGTAGAAGGCGAACTGGAGGTCCCACGGCCCACTTGTGTGGACCAGCTTCAGGCCCATGTCGTAGTCGTCCTCCATACCCATGTAGTAGGGCAGGGAGAAGAACCAGCTGTGCGAGGCGTACGGCAGCGCGCCGAAGGGCACCCGGTGCACGCCCAACTGGAGCTGCGTCTCCTTCGTGAACTCATAGCCCACCCAGCCGTGGTGGAGCATGGAGTATCCCGAATAGAGGCGGTACTCGGCGGACAGCAAGACCTTGGAAAGCCTGGCGTCGACGTTGAGCCGGAAGGTATCGAAGGCCACGTCGCCACCGCGGTTGCGGTTGTCTTCTTCTCCAGACCACGTCTTCAAGAAGGCATTGAGGCGCAGCGCACCACCGACCTTGAGCATGTCCGGGTCTTCCACCACCTCCTCCTCGGCGCGTGCGGCGGGCGCGAGCAGGCAGGTCAATCCGGACAGGAAAAGCGCATGCGAGAAACGAGTAAGACGGGTGGACAACCGCGACTCCTGGCAATGGACGACAGGCGCGAGCGGACCGGAACGGGCCTCACTCGTCCTGAGCGCCAGACTTGGCACAAGGGGCGGTCCTCTCCCGGCCACACACAGCGAGGACGCTGGCGCGCGAGACAGTCCACCCAGGGAACAGTGCGGCCAGTCGTTAACAGGTCAGGCGGAACACGTCTAGCCCTTTGGGCTCAAACAATGTGGGCGCGACTCAACGCCGGAGCAGGAGGTAGCCCTCCACCGCCTCGGTGATGGCCGCTTCGAGCGCGCCCGCGGCCGCGACCGGCGGATCAAGCACCGCCGAGTGCACGAGCGCTTCGACCATCCGCAGCACCATGTGCGTGGCGAGGTCCAGGTCATCACGGCCGACCTGCTCGCGATGCGCCTCCAACACGGCCCTGGTGCGCTCGAACAGGCGTCTGGCCGATTGGCTGACGTCAGCCGGTCGCTCGAAGAAGGGGTACTCCACGTGGAGGATGCGCTGGAGCCGGGGCTCTGCCCGGTGAACGGCCAGCGCAGCCGTCATGACGCCCTCGATGACCTCCCGCAGCGTCCCGCCATGCGCCGCCGCCAGGGCACGGTCCACGACAGCCTGCATCTGCAGATGGTGCCGCTCATGCAAGGCCGTCAGGAGGGCGTTCTTGTTTGGGAAATATTGATAGACGGACCCCACGCTGACGCCGGCACGCTCCGCGACCCGGTTGGTCGTGGCGCCCTCATAGCCATGCTGGTCGAAAACGCGAGCCGCCGCCTCCAGGATGACGTCGACCATGTGCTTGGAGCGTCCTTGTCGAGGCTCCTTCCGAGGAGACTCGGGACCCTTTGCGGGCTGGCGAGAACGCGAGTTTCGAGCGGCAACCGCGGTTTCTACATTGCGAGGCATGCAAAGACTCCTTCCTCCGCGTCTCGCGCTCATCCTGGCCGCTTTGATGGCCGCCTTCGACAGCTTTCTTCCCGGCCCCGCGCTGGTGCCCTCAGCATTCCAATGGCTGGGCCTGCCGCTGGTCGTCCTGGGCCTTGGCGTCGCCATCGCCGCGCGGGCCCAGTTCGCGCGCGCACGCACCAACATCTACACCTTCAGCAAGCCCGACTACCTGGTCACGGATGGGCTGTTCCGCTTCACGCGAAACCCCATGTACCTGGGCTTCTGCCTGGCGCTGACGGGCCTCGCCGTCTTCCTGGGCTCACTCGCGCCGGTGCTGTGCGCGCTGGCCTATCTCGTCATCTCCGACCGCTGGTACATCGCGTTCGAGGAGGAGATGATGCGGGCCCGCTTCGGCGAGGCCTACCAGCGCTATGCGCGGCACACCCGCCGGTGGCTTTGACCCGCTCCTCGCTGAGCCCCCACGCCCTCCCGTGACATTGAGGCGCGGTGCGCATGATGTGTGTCCAGGCCTGCCAGCATGCTAGAAGCCGGGGTCGCCGGATTCACACCCAAACCCGAGTAACCACCATGACCTTTTTCTCGCGAAAAGTGTTCGCCCTGCTTGTGTTCTTCATGTCCTCGACCGCGCTCGCCGGTGAGACGTGGGTCCAGGGCCGCGCGGTGCTCCACGCCTGTGTCTATGCCAGCTCCTACGAGGCCCAGCTCGAGCTGAACTACCGGAACTACTCCCTGCCCTGGGGCACCTCTGTCTATCTCATCCACGGCTGGGGGGGCCTCGACAGCTTCGTCCCGTTCGACTGGGAGAACACGCAGACCCTCGAAGTCTCCGCGTCCGCGCCGTACACGTGGAGCACCACGGTGACGAGCATCATCTCCAACCGCACGTCGCCCAAGTGGTACGAGCACTTCGACTTCGTCTGGAAGGTCGTGCTCCCCAACGGCCACGAGTTCTACGAGAAGGGCAACGGCTCCACCTGGGGTTACTACGCCGCCAGCCTGCTGGACATCACGGAGCGCCCGTGCACGTCGGACGGCAACTTCGTGGGCCCCTTCTACCCGCTGTCTGTCACCTCCATCGAGAAGTGGTAGCCATTCCATGACGCTTCAGCGGCGGGAGCGCCAACTCCAGACGCCCCGCCGCGTCAGTGGAGGGTGAACACGCGCCGCGAGTCATCCCAGGACATTCCATGGCGCCGCAGCACCCGCGCCAGGTCCAGCTCCACGGGCGGCGGGTGTGCGAAGTCCTCGAAGCGCAGCAGGTGGAACGTCCGGTCGGAGGCCGCCGCCGCCAGCCACGCCCCGTCGGAAGAGAAGGCCACGGCGGAGACGAACCCCTGCTGCCCGGGTGCCTCTCCCATGAGGGCCCCGTCAGGCAGCCGCCAGACCTTCACCTCGCCCCCCATTCCACCGGACGCCATGAACGCCCCCTGAGGCGCCATCGCGAGCGACAAGACGCCCACCGTGCGCGCATCCATCGATGTCAGCACGCGGCCGTCCTCTGGATTCCAAAGCCGGATGGGCTGACGCATTCCCGCGGTCAGCAGCGCCCCGGACGCGAGGAACGCGACGGCGCGGACCCGGTCGCCCGCCTCCAGGACGCGCAACACCGCGCCCCGCGCCACCTCCCAGACCCGCACCGTGTGGTCCGCTGAGCCGGAAGCCAGCCTTTGCCCCGTGGCATCGAACGCCAATGCCCACGGCTTCCCGGTGTGCCCTGTCAGCCGGGCCACCTGGGTCGCGGAGGGGACTGCCCAAAGCACGACGTCCTGCGCCACCCCGGCCGCGAGCAGCGCGCCGTCCGGGCTGAAGGCCAACGCCCGGATGGACTCACGCGCGGCGGGAAGCACCATCACCTGGCTCCCGGACCGGACGTCTCGCACACGCACCTCCCCCTTCAACGTTCCCACCGCGAGCAACCGCCGGTCCGCGCTCACGGCCACGGCCCCCACCGCGTCAGGTGTCTCCAAGCGGGAGTGGAGTTCGCCGCTGGACGACACCGACCAGCTCCGCAGGCCGTCCTCCCCACCCGACACGAAGGCATCTGGTCCCACGGAGGCCAGCACCTCAGGCCAGGCGGGCAGCTCCCGCAGCAGGACGTCCGGAGGTCGCTCGGGCCGTGACCAGACCTTGAGGACGCCGTCCATGCCACCAGAAGCGAACGTGCGTCCGTCCGGTGACAGGGCCACGGCCATCACGAAGGTCCGGTGCGCATCCAATCGCTCCAGGACCTCGCCACCGCCGCGCACGTCCACACGCTGCACGCGTCCCTCCCAGCCCGCCTGCACGAGCTGCTGGAAACCGGCAGCGATGGCCACGGCCGAAAGCGTCCCCGGGTTGCGCTGCACGTCGAGCAGCGCGCCGGTCCGGGCATCCCAGAAACGAATGGCCCGGTCCGCGGACGCGGTCATCACCCGCTCGCCATCCGCGGAGAACGCGCAGGACGCCACCATGTCCCCGTGTCCCGTCAGCCGGTGCAGCTCGCGCCGCGCCGGCAGGTCCCACACCCGCGCGGTCCGGTCCATGCTCGACGACACGAGCCGCGCTCCGTCGGGGGAGAAGGCCACCGCGATGACGATGTCGTCATGCATGAACCGGAGCACCTCCGCGCCGTCACGGAGACGCCAGACACGAACCGTCTGGTCCAGGCCACCGCTCGCCAGCCACTCACCCTCCGGGGAGAAGGCCAGGCCCCGCACGACCTCCGTGTGCCCGGACAGCAAGGCCACCCTGCGGCCCTGCTTCCAGTCCCAGAGCCAGAGCGCGCCGGGCCTGCCAGCGGCGGCCAGCCAGCGACCATCCGGCGAGAACGCGAGGGCATGGAGCTCGGCATCGTGGCCCTTCAGCTCCGCCACCTGCGCTCCGGCCTCCACGTCCCAGACACGCACGACCGCGTCATACCCTCCCGACGCCAGCAGCCTGCCGTCTGGTGAGAAGGCCAACGCCAGCACCGAACCCTCGAACTGCTTCGCCCATTCGAGCGACGAGGCGCGCTGCTCCGCCCAAACCTGCCCCCAGCGCGCCATGGGTGAGTCCTCCGTGTGTCTCGCGGCCGCGAAGGAGCCCGCCGCCAGGGCCCATTGCTTCGTCTCGATGGCCGCGTCGCCGCGGGCCCGGAAGAGTTCGGACCGCCCGTCTCGCACCACCGCGGCCTCCGGCGAGGACCGCCGCCCCGCGCAGGACACCGTGAGCAGGACCAGGACCCACCACCACGAACGCAGGCGCATTCCGGAGTCATCACCCGGGACGCGGCCCCGGCACAATCCCCTTCGTCCAGCGCATGAGGCCGTGGCGGAACCGACACTGCGCATTGTCAGCCCCCTCTCCCCTATCGAGCCTGCCAAGCGCCACGTCCGCGCCCATCCGCCAACGCGTGCCTGGGCGCCCCTTCCCGCCCACCTGCCATGAGCGCTCCTCCGCGCTCGCCAGGCGTCCCTAGCTTGGCGGTAGGGGGCCTCTCCCATCACGGGCCCCACGGAGGAGAAAACCATGCCCCTGGACCCTCGAAGTGAGCCTGCGCGAACAGGCGAAGGACGACCGCCCGGGCTGCCCCCGGGCCGGGTCGAGCAGCTACGGGCCCGCTTGCGCGGCCGGCTCGTGCGCCCCGAGGACACGGACTACGAGGAGCACTGCCGCGTCTACAACGCCATGATTCACAAGCGGCCGGCGCTGATTGCCCGGTGCGCCGACGTGGCGGACGTCCTCGCGGCGGTGGAGTTCGCGCGCGAGCAGGGCCTCATGCTCGCGGTCCGCGGGGGTGGGCACAACGGTGCCGGCCTGGGCACCTGCGACGGGGGGCTCGTCGTCGATCTGTCGCTCATGCGCGGCGTCCGGGTCGCCCCCGAATCGGGCACCGTGCGCGTGGCGGGAGGATGCGTCTGGGGCGATGTGGACCATGCCACGCACGCGTTCGGGCTCGCCGTCCCCTCGGGAATCATCTCCACCACGGGCGTGGGTGGCCTCACCCTGGGTGGCGGCCTGGGCCACCTCACGCGCCGCTACGGCCTCACCATCGACAGCCTGCTCGCCGTGGACATGGTGCTGGCGGACGGGCGCTTCGTCACCGCGAGCGCCGAGCAGCACCCCGACCTGTTCTGGGCCGTGCGCGGCGGCGGCGGCAACTTCGGCGTCGTCACGTCCTTCCTCTTCCAGGCCCACCCGGTGGACACCCTCCTGGGAGGCCCGACGCTCTGGCCCCTGGAGCGCGCCGAGGAGGTGATGCGGTGGTACCGCGAGTTCATCTCCACCGCGCCCGAGACACTCACCGGCTTCTTCGCCTTCATGGTCGTCCCGCCCGCGGCGCCCTTCCCGCCCCACCTGCACTTGCAGAAGATGTGCGCGGTGGTGTGGTGCTACACCGGAGACCCGGCCCAAGCCGATGCGCTCTTCAAGCCCGTGCGCGCCATGGGCCCCGCGCTCGACGGCGTGCAGACCCTGCCCTACCCCGCGCTGCAGAGCATGTTCGATGCGCTCTATCCACCGGGCCTCCAGTGGTACTGGCGCGCGGACTTCGTGCGGGAGCTGGGGGACGAAGCCATCTCCCGGCACGTGGCGTTCGCCCACCGCCTGCCCACGATGCACTCCACCATGCACCTGTATCCCATCGACGGAGCGGCGCACCGGGTGGCTCCAGGCGACACCGCCTTCAGCTTCCGGGACGCGCGGTGGGCGGAGGTCATCGTCGGAGTGGACCCCTCTCCCGCCAAGGCCGGGGACATCACCTCCTGGACGAAGGACTACTGGGAAGCCCTGCATCCCTACTCCGCGGGCGGCGCCTACGTGAACTTCCTCATGGACGAGGGCCAGGAGCGCGTCCAGGCGACGTACCAGGACAACTACGCAAGGCTGGTGGAGGTGAAGGACCGCTACGACCCGGACAACCTTTTCCGCGTGAACCAGAACATCCGCCCCAGCAGCGGCGCGCCGCTTCGCCATTAAGCCACCATTCCCTCGCGCCCTTGCTCGCCCGGAGCGGCCTCGGTTGGTACCTTCCGTGCCCGCAAGTTCGCTCCACCCCAATCGCGAGGAGAATGCGGCATGGCAACGGGCTTCGAGGCTTACAGGATGGAGGACCCCACGCTCCTGGCGGGTGTGAAGGAGGCCCTGCTGCAATCCTACTTCGCGGACTTCGACCAAGGCTTTCTCCAGACGTCGGCGGGGCAATCGGACATCGCGGACCACGTGGATGGCCGGTACAACCGATGCGTTGACCACGTGCTGCCCTGGCTCGCGAGGTACGCGCAGTTGGGCAAGGCGGACATCGTCGAGCTGGGCTGCGGCACGGGCTCCAGCACCGCGGCCTTCGCCCAGGTCGCCCGCCATGTCACGGGGTACGACATCCACGCGCCCTCCGTGCGCGCGGCCGAAAGCCGCATGAAGGCCCTGGGTTTGCGCAACGTCGCCATGAGCGTCGTGGAGCCCGCGCGGCTGCTGGAGACCCTGAAGAAGGAGAACCCCAACGGCGCTGACGTCTTCGTGCTGTACGCGGTGCTCGAACATCAGACGCCCGCCGAGCGACTGGAGACGCTCCGCACCGGATGGGACCTGCTGCGGCCAGGGGGCCTGCTCGTCGTCGTGGATACGCCCAACCGGCTCGTGTACTTCGACGCGCACACGTCCCTCATGCCGTTCTTCCACTTCCTGCCGCCGGAGCTCGGGTGGCCGTACGCCTCGCGCTCCCCTCGTGAGAACTTCCGCGAGGCCATGGCGCAGGTGTCCGCCGAAGACGCCCCCATGCTGTTGACCCGATGGGGCCTGGGCGTCAGCCACCATGAGCTCGAGCTGGCGCTGGGGGACATCGACCCCGTGCTGGTGGGGACGGGCTTCGAGCCGGAGGTGCTCGACATGTTCCCCGTCACACTCGACGAAGAGCTGCTGCGTTTGTACGTGGAGAAGAGCGGCGCGCGCGTCCCCCTGGCGTTCACCCGGAACACGCTCAACTTCGTCCTGCGCAAGGGTGACAACGCCGGCCTCATCGCCCGCCGGCCTCCGCCGCCTCCGGTGCGACACCTCGTCAACGAGACCTCACACGCAGCCCAGGCGCAACGCGTCCACGCGCTGGAACAGCGCGTCCGGGAGCTGGAAGCGCACATCGCCACCCCGCCCCTGCGGCACCAGCTCGCCGACAAGCTCAACGGCGCCCTCAAACAGACGGCCCTTCACCGTCAGGCCCGGAAGCTCGTCGAATGGTCGGTGGACCGCGTCAAGCGCGGCGCGCGCTGAGCCTTGGCGACGAAGCCCGTGAAACATATAATCCTGGAAATTCAGCACCCAGGAATCACCGACCGTCGATGAAACACATACGGACAGAGGTCGAGCGGCCGAGCGGGGTGAAGCAGACCCATTTTACAGGAGCGTCCCCCGCACCCGAGGATGGACGCATCCATGCGTCACCTCCGCATTCCGACTCACGCGCCGGCGCTTCACGTATCCTCCGGTGTTTCACCTGTCTCACCTGCCGTCGCACGCCTGTTTTCACGACGTGCGTCGTGGTGCTGGGTGCTGCCGTTCCTCCTGATACTCTCCACCTCCGCGTGGGCGGACACCGGGCGGCCCAGCGTCGACCTGAATGAGGGCTGGCGATACCGCTGGGGAGACTCCCCGCCGGGCCCCGCCGAAGTGCCAGCCTGGGCCCTGGAGTCAGGGGATGAGCAGGCGTGGCAGCCCGTGGCGGCCCTCCGCGAGCCGCCGGGCCGGGGAGCGCGCAACTTCCTCTGGCTGAGCATCCCCATTCCCCAGGAGCGGTGGCTGGAACCCGCGCTCTATCTGGGCACGGTGGCCAATGCCTTCGAGGTCTACGCCAACGGCCAGCGCGTCTACACGAGCGGGCGGCTGAATCCCTCGGGCACGGAGCAGACAGACAACCTCGCGTGGCGGCTCATTCCCCTGCCACCCACGGTGGAGGGCACGCGCCTGCTGCTGCGCATCCAGAGCAGCGGCCCGCTCATCGGCGTGGGAGGCGCGGCCCGGGTGGGGGCGCACCATCAACTGCTCGCGACGGTGACGCGCACGGGCCTGGCGCCCTTCGTCATGGGCGTGCTGCTGTTCATCATCGCCGGTGCCGCCGCCGTGGGTGCCCTGGTGCGGCGCCAGGCGCAAATGCTCCTGCCGCTCACGCTCTTCGCGGGCGGCTCGGCGGCCATGCTGCTGGGCACGAGCGGCCTGATTCCCGCGCTCTGGGGTGCCTATCTGCAGGGGAGCCAGCTCACGTTGGTGGGCTCGTACTGCATCCTGCCCGCGCTCGCCTGGTTCATCTCCGACAGCGTCCTGGAGAACCGGATGCGCTGGTTCCGTTGGAGCGCATGGGCCACCTGTGTGCCGGCCGCCATTCAGGTCATCATCGTGATGGCCGACCTGGGTCTGGCGCAGCGGTACCTTGGCCTCTTCGTCGTCTATTCGGTCCCCTGCCTGCTCGGGTGCGTCATCGTCGCGGGTATCTCTGCGTGGCGAGGCAACCCCGACGCGCGCATCTTCTCCATGGGACTGGCCGTGTTCTTCGCTGTCGTCCTCCACACCACGCTGCCGGTGTTCGGCCTGGTGGAGTCCACGGACTCGCTCATGCACTGGGGCTTCGTGGCGCTCACGCTTTCGCTGGTGGGCATCGTCGTCCGCCGCTCGGCGTTGATGGTGCGCGCGCTCGAATCGCACACGCGTCAACTCGAGGAGCGCCGTCATGAGGTGAAGCGGCTCGCCCAGGACATGGGGAGCGGCGCCGGTGAGCTGGCCACGGTGGCGCAACAGCTGCGCACGTCCAGCGAGCTGCAGACGGTGGGTGTCAGCCGGCAGGCCGCGGCGCTCCGGGAGGTGGAGCAGACGGTCCAGGAAATCCGGCAGGGCTCCCTGGTGACGGCGGACAAGGCGCGGCTGCTCGCGGGCTCCATTGAAACCGCCGAGGAGGCGGGGCGCGACGGCGGCGCGGCCATCACCCGCACGTTGACCAACCTGGAAGCCATCCGCCAGGAGGTCTCCGAGATGGCGAGCAGCATCCTCGCGCTGGACACGCGCACCCGTGAAATCTCCAGCATCGTGGACACCGTGAAGGGTCTGGCGGACCAATCCAACATGCTGGCCATCAACGCCGCCATCGAGGCCGCGCGCAGCGGGGAGCACGGCCGGGGCTTTGGCGTCGTGTCGCGCGAGGTCCGCAGCCTCGCCGACCAGTCCATCCTGGCGACCCACCGCATCCGCGAGGTGCTCGACGGCGTGAGCCTGAGCATGCGGGAGACCGCGAAGATGAGTGAACAGGGAGAGCAGCGCGTGAAGGCGAGCCTGGACGCGGTGCGCGTCTCCGGCGCCCAACTCCAGCGGCTCACGGCCATCATCGACGACACCGGCACCAGCGTTCGGCAGATCTCCGCCGCGGTAGCGCAGCAGGACGCGGGCACCTCCCAGATTGCCCTGGCCATCCAGGAACTGTCCGCGCAGATGCAGCACACGCTGCGCACCGTCGAGGAGACGCAGAAGGTGTCGGGCTCGGTGCAGACGCTGGCGGAGAACATGGCGGGCACGGCCCGCACCGCGCTCCAGACGGGCACGCTCGACGACTGAGCAACGCCTCTACCGCGCCATGTCCCGGCGGCAAGCCGTTGTCGCGTGCGGCGGGACACGCTCGCCTTCGACTTCAGCGGACGCAGCGGGTAGGCCCGGGGCCCGAGCCCCTGCCTGGCCTACCCACGCATGAAGCGGCGCCTCCCGGGACACCGGCTCCGGCTTGCCGGGCATTGAAGCGTCCTGCGCACGGATGCGTGGAGCCCTCCCAGTCAATGGCAGCCCCTCCGCCGTGTCCTCACCCTGGCCTCGCGTCAAAGGGGAGGAAGCTCATGAAGGGTTGGCGGCTGGGTTGTGCGGCACTCGCGGCGTGGTGGTGGGTTGGGTGCATGGGCGGACCCGACGAGCAGGCGGCGTTGGAGGCTGTCGAACAGGAGCACGTCGAAGCGCAGTGGAAGGACGCGGAGAAGAAGGTCTATTCAGAGAACTTCGGGAAAGGCGCGGGCCCCGAGTGGAGCCACCGCACCGTGTCCCGGACGAGGAAGGGAGAGCGGAAGTTCCTGGGGCCCTTCAGCGAGCAGGAGGTCACGCTCAGCCTGGCCGGCCTGCCGGACCATGACGAGGTCGAGGTCCAGCTGGAGCTGTTCGTCTTCAAGTCATGGAACGGTAGCCCCCCGACGAAGGGGCCGGACCGCTGGGTCGCGAGCGTGGACGACGGTCCCGTCCTGGTGGATGCCACCTTCGCCAATGACGACGCGCCGCTCGACGCACGCCACGGCAACCGTGGGTACGCCATCCATCCCCTGTCCTTCACCTTCCGGCACACCGGAGACCGGCTGACGCTCCGCTTCGCGGACTCGCCTCGAGGCGAGGCCAAGAAACGGTGGGGCCTGGACTCGGTGAAAGTGAAGGTCCGGAAGAAGGTGGGCGACCTGCTGGTCAGCAACAACGTGGACAGCAGCGTGCTGCGCTACGACGGGAAGACGGGCGACTTCGTGGGCGTCTTCATCCCGCCTGGCGCCGGCGGGCTCGACAATCCGCAGGAGCTCCTCTACGGCCCTGACGGCAACCTCTACATCGCCAGCTTCACCAGCAGGGAGGTGCTGCGCTTCAACGGGAAGACGGGCGCCTTCATCGACGTCTTCGTGCCCGAGGGCAGCGGCGGGCTGGGCTTCCCCGGAGGCCTCATCTTCGGTCCGGATGGCAACCTGTATGTCGCCGACAGCTTTGGCGGCACCAACAGCGTGCTGCGCTACGACGGGACGACGGGCGCCTTCATCGACGTGTTCGCCTCGGGCGGCGGATTGTTCGTTCCCCAGAAGATGGCGTTCGACAAGAAGGGGAACCTGTTCGTCGTCAGCATCCTCGGCAACAACGTGGTGCGCTACGACGAGAATGGCGCGCCCTTCCCCGCGGCCGGACAGCCCGGTGCCATCTTCATCCCAGACATCGAGTCGGTGACGATTGCCATTGGAAAGGACCACAAGCTCTACGTTGGCACCACGCCCGGAGAGGACGTCCTGCGCTTCAACGCCAGGACGGGTGCCTTCATCGACGTCTTCGCCGAACCGGGGAGCGCTGGACTGGTTGACTACGTGGACATGGAGTTCGGTCCCGATGGCAACCTGTACATCCCGGACTTCCTCCCGGCCTCGGTGTTCCGCTTCAGCGGGAAGACGGGGAACTTCATTGACGTCTTCGTGCCGGCTGGACGCGGCACCGGTGCGGCCACCCTGACGTTCATGCCCTCGCAGCGAAAGAAGCCGCATGGGTACGAAGCGGACTGAGCGCCGCCATATCGACGCGTAGGGTGCCCGTGAGGGCCAGCCCCTCATGACTCCGAGGGGCCGTCTCGAAGCTCCGGCGCCTTCCGATGCGCGCCGCGCTTGCCAGCCGCGGGCGCGGTGCCGCCACGTCGTCGGCGGCGGCGCCGCGGCGGAGGGCTTCCAGTGGCGCCTCCCAGCTCGCGCAGCACCCGCGCCCGGACTCCCCCCTCCAGGCGGAGCTCCTGCATGAGCGCCTGCACCTGCCGGCCCCCGTGCGGGTGGCGCAGGGCCTCGCACAGCCGCTCGACGATGTCGATGCGCAGCGCCACGCTCCCGAGCACCTCGTACCCGTAGTCCCGTGCTTCCCGGCGGTCCAGCTCGGAGCGCTGAAGCACGGGCTCTCGTGGCACCCCGGTGGGACCTGGCCGCTGGAGGAACAACGACGTCAGCATGCAGCGCCGCTCCAGCGCATGCGGGGTGAGGGCCTCCGCGACATGGACGAAGCGGTGTCCCTCGCGGACGCCTTGCTCCGCCAAGCGCGCGCGGGCCTCCTCATCCAACAGTCGCCACTGCTCATGCGCCTCGCCCCGCGCAATCACGCCCAGGCCCTCGGACAGGCGATACGCGAGCCCACGCGCCGCCGCGTTGCGCCCCGCTCCGGAGAAGGACTCGGCGGGAAAGCCGCCCATGGCCTCGGTGACGAGGTCCCGCGCCA
Source organism: Myxococcus sp. AM009 (assembly GCF_013372605.1). Taxonomy (NCBI): domain Bacteria; kingdom Pseudomonadati; phylum Myxococcota; class Myxococcia; order Myxococcales; family Myxococcaceae; genus Myxococcus; species Myxococcus sp. AM009. The sequence continues at coordinate 4,655 of NZ_JABXEP010000049.1, read as the reverse complement.
GCGCCAGCAGACGCCGCTCCAGCCGCTGCCGCGCGCCGCCCGTCCAGACCTCCGGCTCCGCCAGCGCCAGCAAAGGGGCGCGACGGTCCGTCCCGCGAACGAGGCGCGCCAGGGGCTCGCCTTCGAAGGAGATGGCGCCCGTCGCATCCACCTGGAAGGCGTCATGGCCCGCGTCCACCACCCGCTGGACGAACTGCTCCTCCGTCATCGCGAAGCCCTCGGCGCCCGGCAGCGCCTCCAGCAGCTGCCCCAGCCTGGCGAAGGGGCTGGCCGAGCCGGACGGAGGCCGCGCGGGGGCCTTCACGAAGCGCCGCGTGCTGCGCCTCGCGGCACGCTGCACGAAGCGCTCGACGAGCCGCTCATGGAGCGCGTCCCCCAGCGCATCCTCGATGCCGCGCGTCCGCTCCTGCCAGTGCTCCGCCTCGTGCAACCACCCCGGCCGCTGGCTGATGTACGTCCAGATGCGGATGGCCGCCAGCCGGTCCATCAGCGTGTGGAGGTCTCCGGACACGTCGTCGAGCGGCGCCACCTGCCTGTTCAGCCAGACGGCGTCCAGCTTCCCGTCCCCCGCGGTGAGCTGCAGGAAGGTCTCACGCAGCAACGCGACATGCTGGCCAAAGAGCCCCTTGCGGAAGTCGGGTATCTGGCAGACCTGCCACAGCAGCTCCACCATGGCGGGCCCGGTGGCCACGGCCTGGATGGCTGGGACGCGCGAGAGGTCCTTGAGCGCATCGAAGTCATCCGCGCGCTCCACCCGGATGAAGGCCGTGTGGCCCGGCGCGCGCGCCAGTGAATCCAGCAGGGCCTCCGGGCTCGAGAAGTCGAGCGCGGCATTGCGCCAGATGAGGCTCCGGACCGCCGGGAAGCGGTGCGTCTCGATGGCGGAGACCACCCGCGGCGACAGCTCCGACAGCGTGTTCAGCGTGCCGAAGCTCCCGTCGTTCAAGTGGCGTCCGGCGCGGCCCGCGATCTGCGCCAGCTCGTCCGGGTAGAGCTCGCGCTGGTCGGCGCCGTCGAACTTGGACAGCGCGGCGAAGGCCACGTGGTCGAGGTCCAGGTTCAGCCCCATGCCAATGGCATCCGTGGCCACCAGGTACTGCACCTCGCCGGACTGGTACATCGCCACCTGGGCGTTGCGCGTCCGGGGAGACAGCGCGCCCAGCACCACGGCCACGCCGCCCCGGAGGCGCCGGAGCGACTCGGCCAGCTCATAGACGCGGTCCGCGGAGAACGCGACCACCGCCGACCGGGGCGGGAGGCTCTTCAAGGAGCGATGCCCGGAATACCGAAGCTGCGACAGACGGGTGGCGCGCTTCACCGACGCATGGGGGATGAGCGTCTGGACCATGGGCCGCATCGTGTCCGCGCCCAGGAACCAGGTCTCCTTGCGTCCCCTGGCGTGGAGCAGCCGATCCGTGAAGACGTGCCCGCGCTCGCGGTGAGCGGCGAGCTGGATTTCATCCACCGCGAGGAAGTCGACGGGCCTGTCCGTCGGCATCGCCTCGACGGTGCAAATCCAGTAGTCGGGGCGCGGGGGCACGCGCTTCTCCTCCCCCGTCATCAGCGCCACGCGGCCCTCGCCCACCCGAGCAGTCACCCGGTCGTAGACCTCACGGGCGAGCAGGCGGAGCGGCAACCCCATGATGCCCGAGCCGTGCTCGAGCATCCGCTCGATGGCTCGGTGCGTCTTCCCTGTGTTCGTGGGCCCCAGCTCCGCCACGACGACGGGCGGCCGGCTGGATGGGCTGGAGTTCATTCGCGGATTCTAACCTCGGGCGGTCCCCTCCGCCCGGCTCCACGGCAGCGTGACGTCCAGCCCACCCCCGGCCTTGAGGCTGGCGCTGACGCCGTTCGCGCATTGACACGTCACGCGCCCCGCGAAACGCGTCAACGGACACGCCCATGCGCGGCGCCGCACGCCAAAGGGCGGAAAGCACTGGGGCACTCCGATAGCAGCACATGGCACGCGGAGTGCTTTGGCCCAGCCCAACGCTGACACCTCTCCACGGAGCTCGCCGCATGTGTACGAACTTCCTCCTCGTCGCGAAAGATTCGAGTGCCGTTGTTGGCCGCAGCATGGAGTTTGGCGTCGACCTTCACGCCAGGCTGAGGGTCCATGCGACCGGAGAGACGTTCCACTCTCCCGCGTCCATGGTGAACCCGAAGGGCCTCACCTGGACCTCGAAGTACGGCTACGTGGGCGTCACCGCCAATCTCCACGGCCTCACCGTCATCGCCGATGGAATGAACACGGAAGGCCTGTCCGCTGGCGCGCTCTGGATGCCCGGCTCCCAGTTCCCTTCCGCCACCGACGCGTCCAAGGCCCTGGCGCCGGAGCTCTTCGTGAGCTGGGCGCTGGGGAACTTCGCCACCGTGGACGAGCTGCATGACGTCCTCGTGCGCAAGCAGGTCCAGATCTGGCACAGCGACTGGCTGTCGAAGCTCGCGCCGCTGCACTTCCCCATCCACGATGCGAAGGGCAACAGCCTGGTCGTGGAGTTCATCGGCGGGGAGATGAACCTCTACACGGGCAAGGACAATCCCGTGGGTGTCCTGACCAACCACCCGACCTTCCCCGAGCAGTTGGAGAACCTCAAGAACTACGCGCAGCTGACGGCGTATGACATCGACAAGGTGACGCTCGGCTCCGCCACGTTCGAGCCCCATGGCTGCGGCAGCGGCATGCTCGGACTGCCGGGCGACTCGACGCCGCCCTCGCGCTTCGTCCGCGTCACCTACCTCCGCCAGGCCGCGCTGCAGCCCACCAACGCGAGCGAGGCCCGCCTCCTCGCGTTCCACCTGCTCAACACGGTGGACATCCCGCTGGGGACCAGCCGCAAGCACGCGGACAAGCCCGAACATGAGAAGCGCGACTACACCCAGTGGGTCGTCGCCAAGGACCTGACGAACCGGGTCCTGAACATCCGCTTCTACGACAGCCTCGCCGTGCAGTCGGTGGACCTGAAGTCGCTGGACTTCGCCGTCGCCGCGAAGCGGAAGGCGGTCGACGTCCCGCCCATCAACGAGGGGGTCGACATCACCCAGGCGCTGGCGGGCTGAGCCCACCTCACGGCCGCTGACCTCCCGATGCGTGACGCCGGGCATCCAGCGCTGGATGCCCGGCCGTCCTCGTGCGTCCCCGCGAGTCCCACACACGCGCCCTGGGTGTAGCGCGCGGCATCTCAGTGAATGCGCAGGGCCAGCTTGCCCAGGTGGTGCTTGCTGGCGGCTTCGAGCGCGCGGCCCGCCTCGTCCAGCCGGTACACCTGGAAGACTTCGACATGGAAGGGCGCTGCTTCAATGAGCCGGTTGAGGCGCGTGAGGACCTCGGCGTTCGACTCGCCATTGTAGGCCGTCAGCTTGACGCCTTCGGGGGCCCGTGGCTCCGGCTCGACGCCATGCGGGTAGGCGATGTGGCCTCCCTTTTTCACGGCTTGCAGCGCCGGCTCCCGGCCCTCGCCGCCCGCGAGCACCAGCGCCGCGTCGAGCCCGTCCGGCGCGAAGTCGCGAATCGCCTTCGCCACGTCCTCACCACCTCGCCCGTCCACCACCTTCTCCGCGCCCAGGCGCTTCACCAACGCCACGCCGTCCTGCCCCGAAGCCACCGCCAGGACCCGCGCCCCCAGGCGGCGGGCGAGCTGCACCGCCAGATGGCCCACGCCGCCGCTCGCGCCGTACACCAGCAGCGTCATGCCCTGTCGAGCGTTCAGCGCGTCCTGCACGCCTTGCAGCGCGGTGATGCCGTCCGCCGCCAGGACGCCCGCCTGTTCCGCGCTCAAGCCCTTGGGTACGAGCGCCGTGTTTTCGGCCTTCACCACCGCGTACTCGGCGAAGAACCCGCCCTTGTCGTTGAGGAAGCCGGAGCCGTACACCCGGTCGCCCACCTGACGGATTTTGACGCCCTCGCCCACCGCCACGATGGTCCCGGCCCCATCCGTCCCCAGCACGTAGGGGAAGGACGACTTGCTGGGCTTGAGCGACTCCATCTCACCCTCGCGCTCCGCGGCGTCCCAGCTGCCGACGCCCGCGGTCTCCACCTGGATGAGCACCTCCCCCGGGCCCACGGGTGGGACGGCCACCGTCTTCATGCCCAGCACCTCCGGCCCACCGAAGCGGTCGATGGCGGCGGCCTTCATCTGCGACGGAATGGATGTCTTCATGGCGGCTCCTCGCGGGCGGGGTGCGCACGCCCCGATAGGGTTCTTCCGGAGCGTGGGCATGCTTCCCGCGAAATGCAGAGGCCTCCCACGGCGCCGCGAGCCAGGGGCCGCCCCCATGCCCGCCCCTCCGGCACCTTCCGGCGAAGGTCCGGCGCGCTATCGTCGCACCACATGCCAACGACGACATCCTCCAAGGGCCCTCGGGGTGACATCGACGCCCGCGACTTCGTCAAGAAGGGCGTGAACCGGGCCCTGCGCGCCGCTGGGAGCAGGCGCGGTCCCGCGGTGCGCATTGCGGCGCGCGCGCTGGCCACCGGGCTTGCGGCCAGCGAAGGCGCCACCACTCGCTGGATTGGCAGGGATGCGCTGCGCGCCTTCGCCAGGTTGGAGGCGAAGCCGCCCAAGCCCGCCGCCAAGGCGCCCCGTGGGAAGACGGCGACGCGGCCCCCGAAGCGCTCGCGCGCTCCCTGACCTGCCATGCCCTCCACCTCCCCC
>NZ_JABXEP010000481.1:0-421 GCF_013372605.1 Myxococcus sp. AM009 | reverse complement strand
CGCTATGGACGACTACGACGGGGCTGGCAACCCCACCTGGTTCGCTGAGCCCCACATGGTCACCGAGATCCTGCTTCTCAAGGACAAGATGGGTCACCGTCTGTTCCGCAGCGTCTCCGAGCTGGCCGACTATGTCGGCGTCTCGAAGATCGTCAAGGTTCCGCTCATGAAGGGCCTGCAGCGCAGCTCCGCCAAGAACGGCACCGTCGATGCCCTCGGTATCATCGTCAACATGTCCGATTACACCATTGGTGCGGACAAGGGTGGGCAGCTCTTCGCTGCCGAGGACTTCGACATTTCCTTCAACCAGTACCACTACCTGCTGGAGACCCGCCTCTCCGGTGCGCTGACTCACCCGAAGTCGGCGATCATCGTTGAGCGGAAGACCGAGACGGGTAACGTCGTCGCGGAGCCGTGATAG
>NZ_JABXEP010000480.1:0-424 GCF_013372605.1 Myxococcus sp. AM009 | reverse complement strand
AACTCGACATGATTGCCTCGACCGGCGAGCAGGTGAGCGTCGGCCTGCTGGCCATTGCTCTGCATGCAGAAGGTATCGATGCCCGCAGCTATACCGGCTGGCAAGTGCCGGTGAAGACCGATTCCGCCTACACCAAGGCGCGCATCCAGTCGATCGATGACGAGCGCGTGCGCGCTGATCTCGATGCCGGACGCGTTGTCGTCATCACGGGCTTCCAGGGCATCGACAGCGAAGGCCATATCACGACGCTGGGCCGTGGTGGTTCGGATACCTCGGCCGTGGCGGTTGCCGCTGCGCTCGAAGCCGAGGAGTGCCTGATCTACACCGACGTCGATGGCGTTTATACGACCGATCCGCGCGTGGTGGACGATGCGCGTCGCCTGGACAAGATCACCTTCGAAGAGATGCTGGAAATGGCCAGCCT
>NZ_JABXEP010000479.1:0-424 GCF_013372605.1 Myxococcus sp. AM009 | reverse complement strand
CGCTCGGGCCCACGGCCGGCGCCAGCACGACGCCAAAGCCGAACAGGCCGAACGCCTTGCCCTGCTCCCGCTCGGGAAACACGCGCAGGATCAGGATGTTGGGCAGCGGCTGCATGATGCCGGCCGCAACCCCTTCCACGACGCGCATGGCGATCATCACTTCGTAATTGGGCGACAGGCCGCCCGCGAGCCCGCCGACGCCCAGCAGCAGCAACGCGCCGATAAACGTACGACGCAGCCCGAAACGCAACAGCAGCCACGGTGTGAGCAACATCGACAGCGTCATCGCCACCATGAAGCTGGCCGACACCCACTGCGCGCGTTCCTGCCCGAGCACGAAATGCCGGCTCAGATCGGGAATCGCCACGTTGACGATGGTGGCCGAGATGACGGACGACACCGCGCCCACCATCAGCGTGAAGAG
>NZ_JABXEP010000478.1:0-425 GCF_013372605.1 Myxococcus sp. AM009 | reverse complement strand
AGCAGGGCCTGATCGGCATTGCGCTGGTGTGCGGCTTCGAGCTTGAGGGCCTGTTCCGATTGCAGGATCGCGGCGCGTTGATCGTTCAGCGCGGTCTGCGCATCGCGCCACTGCGCTTCCATGGCGGGGAGTTCGTCGGCTTTGCGCGCGACGTCCTCGGCGGCCTGCGCAGCACGCTCCTCGGCCATTGCCAGCTCTTCCTCGGCGGCGGCGAGGTCTTCCTGCGCCTGCTCGCCCTGCGTATGCCACTGTTCCTGCTGCGCGGTCAGCGTGGCGATCTGCTGCTGGATGCGATTGCGCGATTCCACTACGTAGCGGATCTCGGCTTCCAGACGGCTGACTTCGGAGTTGGCTTCGTAGAGCGCGCCCTGCGCGGCGTGCATCGCATCGGACGAGGCGTAATGCGCCACGCGCATCGTTTCGAG
>NZ_JABXEP010000477.1:0-426 GCF_013372605.1 Myxococcus sp. AM009 | reverse complement strand
CTCTTCGGCGGTATGACCGCAACCACCTGGGTGCAGATCATCAAGGCGTGCATGCTGCTGGCTGGCGTGACGTTCATGGCCATCATGGTGCTGGCGCAGTACGGTTTCAGTCTGGAGGCGTTGTTCGCCAAGGCTGTGCAGGTCAAGACCGCCATTGCAGCCAATGCCGGCAAATCGCCCGATGAGGCCGCCAAGATCGGTCTGTCGGTGATGGCGCCGGGTGGCTTCATCAAGGATCCGATCTCGGCCATCTCGTTCGGCATGGCGCTGATGTTCGGCACCGCCGGTCTGCCTCACATCCTGATGCGTTTCTTCACGGTGCCCGATGCCAAGGAAGCACGCAAATCGGTCTTCTGGGCAACTACCTGGATCGGCTACTTCTACATCCTGATCTTTATCATCGGCTTTGGTGCGATCACGCTGGTG
>NZ_JABXEP010000476.1:0-426 GCF_013372605.1 Myxococcus sp. AM009 | reverse complement strand
GTGCTGTGGTGTGCATCAGGCTCATGGGTGAGGCTCCTTGTCGGGTCGCCGTCTCCTCCCCGTCCTTACAGTTTGGCGAGCGAGACTTCAGTCGCCTTCACCAGCGCAACCACTTCGCTGCCGATCTTCAGGCCGAGGCTGTCGACCGATCGCGTGGTGATGACCGAGGTGACGATGCCGGCCGGGGTCTCCACGTCGATCTCCGAGAGCACGTCGCCCCGGATGATCTCTTTGATCTGCCCGCGAAACTGGTTGCGTACGTTAATCGCTTGGATGCTCATGATGTTCCTTCTTAGATGACAACGGCACTACGTGCCAATGAATGTTTTCAGGAGAAAGGTTTGCAGCGCCTTACACGGCCCAGCGCACGGATGTGGCGGACACGTCAAAGGGTGATGCCCACGCCGTGTGCGAACGCACATCGGT
>NZ_JABXEP010000475.1:0-427 GCF_013372605.1 Myxococcus sp. AM009 | reverse complement strand
GAACTGGCACTCCGCTATGCAACTATGTGCATCAATTGGGCCGATCTGCGCCGGCACTGAAGATCGGCGCCTGTGATGACGCCGTTCGAACTGCTATTTTTCTTCACGGTTGCCGCCCGCAAACGCAGGCCCCGCAAGGCATCCCGAGACAATGTGTCCGAAGGTGAAGTATCGCCGATGCCATGGGTACACGGCAAACCACATTTTAGATGACCGGGTACCCTCCTCGGACATAAACAATTGTTTGAGATCACCCGCGCACGCCGCGGTTTGACAAAGCGATTGGGGCTGCACCATGATCAGCCGAAGCCACATTTCACGCGCCCGAGCAGTTGTCGCTGCGCAACGACGCGACTTGCCCGGACGGCCCCTGCCATCATGTCCGCCCTCCTCCTTGCCCTGCTGATCCTGATCAGCGCCTTTTTTT
>NZ_JABXEP010000474.1:0-427 GCF_013372605.1 Myxococcus sp. AM009 | reverse complement strand
GCTGCGACCATGACGAATAGCCACATAATAACCTGCTGCGCCACTGCGTTTGGCAACCACCACTTCACCGTCACCCACTGAAAGCACTGGCGTACCCTGCGGCATGGCGAAATCAACACCTCTGTGTGGTGCAACGCGACCGGTCACCGGATTAGTACGACGCGGGTTAAAGTTAGACGAGATACGGAACTGTTTCGCCGTCGGGAATCGCAAGAATCCTTTCGCCAGACCAGTACCGTTACGATCGTAGAATTTGCCATCTTCAGCGCGGATAGCGTAATAATCTTTACCTTCTGAACGCAAACGTACGCCCAGCAGCTGGCTTTGCTCACGTTTACCATCAAGCATTTCTCGAGACATTAACACCGCAAATTCATCGCCTTTTTTCAGTTTGCGGAAATCCATTTGCCACTGCATGGCTTTAATC
>NZ_JABXEP010000048.1:0-51337 GCF_013372605.1 Myxococcus sp. AM009 | reverse complement strand
CCCCCTCCCCCACCACGCCCAACAACCGCACCTGGTGCCGCTCCATCTTCCGAAGGGCCGCCAGAAGGGTATCCGTGGGAAAAACGGTGGCGATAAGGGAGGACCACACTTCCTTCCAAGCCTGCTTCCGCCGCATTGCCACGCCCTCCGAGTCGTTGCCTACATCTCCCTGCAACAGTCCTGCCGGGCAGGGGCCTGCTCACCAATGAACACGGCATGGCCCCGTGGTCCGGCTTAGACTGGTGACGTGACTCGTCGACAGGTGGCACGGCTGGGCCGGATGGCGGACCTCTTTTCGCGGACGATGGCGCGCGGGAAGGAGGGGTTGCTGACGCTCAGCTTCCGCCCGGATGAGCTGTACCGGGTGCCCACGGACGACGGGGCCTCCATTGCCCTGGGCCGCTACCACGCCCGAGGCGAGAAGCGCTTCGCCCAGCCCGTCATCCTCTGCCACGGGCTGGGGGCCAACCGCTTCCACATGGACTTCGACGAGCAGTACAGCCTGGCCCGCTACCTGGCCCGCGCTGGCTTTGAAACATGGGTGCTGGAGCTGCGGGGCCGGGGGCTGGCGGGCGACTGCCCGGACTTCAACTTCGACGACCAGGCCGAGCACGACGTGCGCACGGCGGTGCGAACCGTCTTGTCCACAGGTGCGAAGGAAGTGCTCTGGGTTGGTCATTCCAAGGGCGGGCTGATGCTCTACGCCCACCTGGCGAAGACGCCGCAGGCGCCCGTGCGGGCGGCCGTGGCCCTGGGCAGCCCCTTCACCTTCGCGGTGCAGCCGGGCCTGCGCACCTTCATCCAGAAGGTGGAGCCGGTGCTGAAGCTGCGGGTCATCCCCACCAGCCGCGTCACCAGCATCGCCCTGTTCGGCGCGCCGCCGGGGCCCATGAGCCGCTACATGATGCTGGCGGAGAACATGGAGCCGGAGGTGGTGCGGCGCGCGCTGGCCAACGTGCCCGCCGACATCGCCGGCGGCGTGGGGCGCCAGTTCGCGCGGTGGATCACCACCAACCGCTTCACGTCCTACAACGGCGAGCTCGACTACCGCGAGTCCCTGTCCCGGGTGACCATCCCCTTCCTGCTCCTGGCGGGCAGCAAGGACCTGCTGGCCCCGCCCATGGCGGTGGCGCGGGCCAAGGAGTACCTGGGCGGCCCGGTGAAGATGCTCGTGGCGGGCAAGGCCCACGGCTTCGGGGCGGACTACGGGCACGCGGACCTCGTGCTGGGCCGCCGGGCCCCGGACGAAATCTTCCCGCTGATAGAGGCGTTCCTCTCCGCACACGCGACGCGGCCGTAGGCCCGGTGAGGTTGTCCGGTCCTGCCCGGCGTGCTACCGGAACGGGCCTCGCGCCATGACTGACGGCTTGCCACCCTGGAGCCCTCCCCCTCACGAGGCCCCGCGCATGCGCTTTTCTCCCACCCGCGCCTTCCTGGTCCCACTCGCCATCGCGCTGGCGGCGGGGCTGGGCCTGCCCGCCTGCACCAAGCCCGTGAAGGAGACGCCGGAGGCCCTGGTGGTCGCCAGCGTCAACGGCGAGGTGCTCAGCCGGGCGGACTTCGAACAGGAGCTGTGGCGCGAGCTGGCGCTGTCGGACGTGTCCCAGCGCACCTCCGAGGACGTGGAGCCCTTCAAGCACGCGCTGCTCGACACGTACATCCACCGGATGCTGCTCCTCCAGGAGGCGCGAAAGCACAACGTCACCGTCACCCCGGAAGAGGTGGACCGGGGGGTGCTGCGGCTGTCGGGGGATTATCCGGCGGGCAACTTCAACGAGGTCCTCGCCCAGGGGCAGCTGTCCATGGCGGAGCTGCGCTCGCGGGAAGCGAGCCGGCTGACCATCGAAAAGCTGTTCGCCAGCCACGTCTATTCGCGCGTGGCGGTGACGGAAGAGGAGCTGCGGGCCTGGTACGCCGCGCACGCGCAGGACTTCCACGAGCCCGAGCAGGTCCACGCCGCGCAAATCGTGGTGAAGGGCCTGGACGAGGCACGGCGGCTGCAATCCCAGCTCAAGTCCGGCAAGAAGTTCGCGGACCTGGCGCGCAGGTATTCGCTCAGCGCGGACGCCAAGCTGGGGGGCGACCTGGGGTTCTTCCCCCGGGGGCAGATGCCGCCCGCCTTCGACGAGGTGGTATTCAAGCTGGGGGTGGGGCAGGTTTCGGACGTGGTGTCCACCGAGTACGGCTTCCACCTGTTCCGCGTGCTGGAGCGCAAGCCGGCGCGCAAGCGGGAGTTCGCGGAGGTGCGTGCGCTGGTGGAGGGCAAGCTGCTGGAGCAGAAGCGGTCGCAGGCGCAGGAGACGTTCGAGAAGGAGCTGCGGCAGAAGGCGCAGGTCCAGGTGAACGAGGCCACGTTGCAGGCCATCCGCGGGCGAGCGGCGCCCCAGCAGGCGACGGCGGAGTGACGACGGAATCGAAGACCGGGGCGGCGGTTGGACGCGCCCGGGGTGGTACGGAAGGATGGCAGGAATGAAGAAGCTGGTGGCGGCAATCGCGGCGGTGGCGCTCCTGGGGAGCGGCGGGGCGGCGCACGCGGAGCTGGTGGACAAGGTGGCCGCGGTGGTGAACCGCGACATCATCGCGCTGTCCGAGGTGCAGCAGCGCGCGGCGCCGGAGATGGCCCGCGTCAACGACCCGGACCCGCGCAAGCGCGGCGAGCAGCGGCTGGCGCTGATGAAGACGGCCCTGGACACCCTCATCGGCGAGAAGCTGATGGAGTCCGAAATCGCGCAACTGGGCATCACCGCCACCGAGGCGGAGGTGGATGAGCTGGTGGCGGACGTGCGCCAGCAGAACAACATCACCGACCCCGCGCAGTTCGAGCAGCTCCTGCTGGGGGAAGGCCTCACCATGGCCACCTACCGGGACATGATGCGCAAGCGCATCCTGAGAGACCGCCTGCTGCGCATGAAGGTGGGCCCCCAGGTGAAGATCACCGAGGAGGACCTCAAGGCCGCCTACACGCAGTACACGCGCCTGGAGAGCGGGGACTCGGAGGTCCACGCGCGCCACATCCTGGTGCAGGTGGACGCCAAGGCCACGGCGGAGCAGGTGGAAGCCGCCAGGCAGCGGGCGGAGGCCATCGCCACGGAGGCGCGCCGGCCGGGCATGGACTTCGCTTCGCTGGCCCGCGCCCGCAGCGAAGGCCCCAGCGCCGCGGACGGGGGAGATTTGGGCTGGTTCAAGCGCGGCGTCATGGTCGCGGCCTTCGAGAAGGCCGCGTTCGGCCTCCCCGAGGGCGGCGTCAGCGCGCCGGTGCGCACCAACTTCGGCTGGCACGTGCTGAAGGTGGAGGAGCGCCGCTCGGTGGCCGCCGCGTCCTACGAGGAGATGCGCTCCAAGCTGGAGGGCAAGCTGCTCCAGGAGAAGACGGAGAAGTTCCTCGACCAGTACGTGCAGGAGCTGCGGCAGAAGGCCAGCATCGACGTGAAGATGTAGCCGCCATGGGACTTCCGCTCGTCGGCATCTCCCTGGGGGACGTGTCGGGCATCGGGCCGGAGGTGACGGCCGCGGCCCTGACGAAGCCCGCCGTGCGCAAGGTGCTCGTCCCCGTCATCTTCGGGGACGGGCCCACGCTGGCGCGCTTCCCCGCCTTGCGCCGCTACGCCCGCGTGGAGCCCGGGGCCCTGGGCCGCGTGGAGGGCCCCACCGTGGTGGAGGTGACGCGGCTCCCGGAGAAGGACCGCGCGCCCGGAAGGCCCTCGCGCGAGGGCGGCCGTGCGCAGTACGCCTTCGTGACGGCGGCCATCGACGCGATGCGGGCGGGACACGTGGACGCGCTGTGCACCGCGCCCGTGTCGAAGGAGCAGATTTCCCGCGCGGGCATCCCCTTCATGGGCCACACCGAGGTGCTGGCGGCGGCCTTCGGCGTGGAGGTGATGATGCTGATGGACGGGCCTCGCGTGCGCGTGGCGCTGGCCACCAACCACGTCCCCCTGGCGGACCTGCCGCGCCTGCTCACCGTGGACGGACTGACGGCGCAGCTCAAGCTGCTGTCGCGCAGCCTGGAGCCGGTGGTGGGCCACAAGCCGCGCATCGCCGTGCTGGGGCTCAACCCGCACGCGGGCGAAGGGGGGCTCCTGGGACGCGAAGAGGTGGAGGTGATTGGCCCCGCCATCCGCAAGGCCCGCGCGGCCCGGGTGGACGCGCATGGGCCCCTCCCCGCGGACGGCCTCTTCGCGAAGCCCGACGCGGTGGGCGCGCGCTACGACGCGGTGCTGGCCATGTACCACGACCAGGGGCTCATCCCGGCCAAGGCGCTGGACTTCGAGCGCACCGTGAATGTGACGCTGGGCCTGCCCGTGCCGCGCACGTCTCCAGACCACGGCACGGCGTACGCCATCGCTGGCAAGGGAGAGGCGAGCTGCGTGCCCATGGTGGAAGCGCTGCTCAAGGCCGCTCAACTCACGGGGCCCCGTCTTTCGCACCGGACAACGCGGCGACGTGCTCGGCCAGGTCCGCTCCGTCTTTCGCGGGGTCGATGAGCTGGACGTGCGCCCCGGAGCCACTGTCCGGGAGCACCATCACAGACACGAGGCCTTCGGGGCACTCCCCCAGACACCCTGACTCCATCACCCGCGTCCGCTCCGCGAGCCCCCGACACGCCAGGGCCGCCTGCAGCCGGCCCGGCAGGTCCACGCCACCGGCGCTGACCTCCAGCCGCATGAGGCAGCAGTGGCAGACGTGCAACTCCGTGGGCTCCGGGGGTTCGAGCGCTGACATTCCAGGAGGGAGCATAGGAGCCAGCGAGCCGACCCCGCCTCAGAAAATGAAGGGGAAGCGGATGGGCTCCCGCATCCGCACCTGATGCACCGGGAAGGTCCAGCGGCGCACCACGTCCTCGATGCAGCGCGCCAGCGGCGTGGCGCGCAGCGCGGCGGTGTCCATGGACACGTTGAGCGTCTCGCCGCTGGGGAGCACCGACCACTGCACCATGAAGCGGCCACCGGCCTCCATCGGCGTGCCCCGCGCGTGTGAGCGCAGGCATGCGGTGATGGCGGGCTGGTTCGTCAGCACCACCTGCTTCACGTCCTCCGGCGTGAGGTGCGCCTTCACGTCCACCGCGGGCGGCACGTAGACGGTGCGCGCGGACGCCTCCGCCTTCGCGCCCTCCGCGTCCGCGTCTTCGGTGAAGCCCAGCTCGCGCGCGAAGTCCTCGTCGAGGTCCGCGTACGGCCCCTTCTCCGACGTGTCCTCCTCCTCCACGGCCTCCACGGCGACGTCGCCCGGGGAAGTCGCGATGCTGTCATGAGACGCCGCGCCCTCCGCCTCCGGGTCTCCGAAGTCGAGCTCGACGGGCGCGGGAGGCAGGGCCGATGCCGCGTCCGTCTTCGCGGGGGCCTTGCGCTGGATGGGCGCGGGGCGCACCACCGCGAGCGACTCCGCCACGGGCGTGCCCGGGGTTCGCGTCGGCTCCGAGGCAGGCGCGGAGGCGCGCAGTCCCTTCGCCGCGTCCTGAAGAAGCGCCGAGCCCATGCCCGGCTGCGTGCTGGAGAGCGCCACGGACGACGCGGCACCAGAGATGCGCGAAGAGGGCGCGAGCGCCGGCTCCGACGATGAACCGCTCACGGCGGCCTCCGAGGACGTGCTTGCTCCGCTGGCGTGCCCCGACGGGACGGCGGTGCGCATCGCGGCGCCAGCGCCCGCCGAGGGCAGGCCCGCCTGGGCGTCGCCGCTCGCGCCGAGGACAGCGCCGTGCGCCGTGCGCCGGAGGGCATCATCGACGCTCACCTGCGTCCCCGTGGAATCGCCGCGCACGGAGAGGCCCGCGACCAGCAGCAGGCCCGCCGTCAGCGCGCCCACGGCCGCCGCGCCCATCAACGCCCCGGGACGAAGGCCCAGGACACGGCCTGTCCTGGTCGCGCGCGCACGACGCCGCCGCGCGGCTTCCAGGTGCGCATGCGTCGGCGCATCACCCCACATGGGCGCATCCGGCGCACGCGCCAGCACATGCTCCGCACGCGGCGGCAACAAAGCGCCCAGGGACGTCACCAGCTTCGCGCCAGGCGAAGTGCGCATCCACTCGGGAATCTCCACCGGGGGCTCGGGCAACACGTCCAACGCGTGCGAGGTGGACGGCGGCAGGCGCGCCAGCCACTCCGTCTCCTCCTCCGCGAGCGCGAGCAGCGCGCGCATGCTCGCGGAGACCTCCGCCACGGGTGCGGTGGCTTCCACGGCCGCGTCGTCTTCACACGCCTCGAGAAGCTCACGGTCGAGATACGCGTCGAGGTCTCCCTCCAGCACCTCGCTCACGCGCACCGTGCCGCGCGGCTCCAACGCACCTGGAGTGCCTTTGCCCTGGGTACGGAACTGCCCTTCAGCTCCGGAAAGAAGCTCGTCCACACGCCCTCCCTCGCCCGCGCTGCACTCACCGGCCCTGACTTCGACAGGGCGTGCAACGTAGGAACCCGTCCTCGTCGCGCCACCCCCACTGTTCGTCCTAGAACGCTGTGCCCCCTGGAGGCACCGCGCCTGTCCACTGCTTCACCGGATCAACCCACGGCGGATGGCGCGCACGCGGACCCGCAACTTCGCGCTCCGGAAATTCATTCCGCACGCGTGCATGCGCGTTGTACTCACGCCCCCCATGTATCGAGCGCTCCTCGCATCCACCCTGCTGGCCGTCTGTGCGTGCGGCCATGTTTCCACCCGGAGTCAGTCACCCATGAGCACACCTTCCGCCGACGACACACGCACGCTCACGGAGCTCGCAGGCCGCGTCATGCGCGCCATCCAGACGAAGGACCTGGAGACCATCAAATCGCTCACGGCCGAGGACTTCATCTACCGGGGCGCGGACGGCACGGAGGCGAACCGGGACGCGTTCGTCGCGAGCATCGCGGAGATTCCTGGCGAGCTGACCTCCGTCGAGGCCGACGGCATGCGCACGTATGTCTATGGCGACACGGCGGTGATGGCGGGCCTCCAGCGCTCCGGCCTGAAGATGACGGATGGCGCCGAGGTCACCGACGCCGTGTACTTCACCGACGTGTGGCAGCGCCGCGACGGGCAGTGGAAGATGGTGTTCGCGTTCAGCAGCCCGGCCGCGCCCACCGAGGCTCCGCAGGCGCCCGAAGCCGCACCGCCGCAGCAGTAGCCGCTGCCCTGACGTCCCACCGGGACGTTCCACACCCCACACCTCCGATGCGCGGCGTCAGGCGCCGCGCACTCCACGCCGCGGCGCCGCCTGCGCAGCGCGCGCGGCTTGATACCCTCCGAGCAGCAGGAGGCCGTCATGATGCAGCGCTTTCACGGTGAGCGCCGGTGGAGGCTGCCGGCCCAGGGGGAAGACTGGCTCGTCGTACCGTCCGTCGACCTGGAGCGCCTGAAACACCCACACGCGCCCGTCCCCGACGTCTTCGTCAGCGCCGCCTTGAAGCGCTGGCTGGCCACCCCCGCCGCGCACACGCTATATGCGATGTACGAAGCGCTCGGAGGCAGCCGCCCGCTGGGGCTGTCCGGCCTGGAGCGCGGCCGGTACGAGCAGCGGCTCCAGCAGCGGCTCACCGAAGCCTTCACGCATCACGAGCTGGTGGCCCTCCCCATGGCGCGCCCGGTGCTCCTGCCCACGCCCTGGCCAGAGCCGCCGCCGCGGACGTTTGAGGAAGCCCCCGTCGAGGAACAGACGTGGCTGGCCATCGAGCTGAAGGACGAGGAGGGCAGCCCCATCCCCCACGCGCGCTACTTGGTGACGCTCCCGGATGGGAGCACGCGCGAAGGCACCCTCAACAAGAATGGCTACGCGCGCGTGGACGGCGTGAACCCCGGCCAGTGCCAGGTCACCTTCCCGGAGCTGGACGGGCAGAGCTGGTCATGACGGCCTCGATGTCGGAGGCCTCCTTGGGGATGGCGGCGGTGAGCACCTCGTTGCCACCCGGCGTGACGAGCACGTCGTCCTCGATGCGAATGCCGCGCACGTCCGCGTAGCGCGCCAGCACGTCGCGCCGCAGCCTGTCCCCCGCGCGCGCCATGAGCCGCGCGTCCGACAGGATGGCGGGCACCTGGTACAGGCCGGGCTCAATCGTCACCGCCATGCCGGGCTCCAGGTCCCGGTCCAACCGCAGCGAGCGGTGGCCGAACTCCGGCGAGCGCGCGCGGCCCGGCGCATACCCCGCCCGGTCCCCCAAATCCTCCATGTCATGCACGTCCAGGCCCAGCAGGTGGCCCACGCCGTGCGGGAAGAAGAGCGCGGTGACGCCGTCCACCACCAGCTCCTCCGCATCTCCCCGGAGGATGCCCAGCGCCACCAGGCCCCGCGCCAGCTCTCGGTGCGCGGCCAGGTGCACGTCGCGGTAGCGCGTCCCCGGACGGACGGCGTCGATGCTGGCCTGCTGCATGCGCAGCACGACGTCGTACAGCTCGCGCTGCGTGGTGCTGAAGCGCCCCGTCACCGGCCACGTGCGCGTCACGTCACAGGCGAAGCCGGCGGGGCTCTCTCCGCCCACGTCCGCCAGCAGCAGGTCTCCCTCGCGCAGCGTGTGGTCATAGCGCAGGTTGTGCAGCACCTCGCCGTGCACGGTGACGATAGGCTGATACGCCGGCCGCACGTCGCGCGAGACGAACTCCGCCTCCATCGCGGCGCGCACCGCGGCCTCCAGGATGCCAGGCCGCGTGGCGCGCATGCCCGCCACGTGGGCCGGCGCCGTGACTTCCGCGGCCTGACGCAGCTGCGCCCGCGCGGCGTCGTCATGGCGGAGCCGCAGCGCAATCATCGCGTCCGCCAGCGGCACGTCCACCGCCGCCAGGTGGCCGGGGCGCACCTCACGGCCCAGCAGCGCGGCCACGTCCAGGCACGTCTCCCAATCTGGAGTGGGCAGCGTCGCCACGTCGCGGCCCTTCAGCGCCGCGGGCAGCTCGGCGCGCGAGCGCACGGTGCAGCCCGTGCGCTCCGCGATTTCAGCGAAGCCGGGCACCGCGCCGTCCCACAGCGCGTCGTCGGGACCGGGCTCGGGCAGGTACAGCGTCCAGCCCTGGCCGTCATGGAAGCCCACGCCGTCTGGCGTCGCGAGCCCGAAGAGGTAGAGGAAGTGGCTCGACGCGCGAAAGGGGAACTGGTCGGCGGCGTAGTTGCGCGGGCGGGGGCGGCTCGACGCCAGCAGCGCGGGCGCGCTCCCCAGGACCTTCGCCAGCTGCTCCCGCCGTCGGGTGAGAGCGGAGCGCTCGGAAACGGAAGGGAGCAGCATTCTGGAACCTCGCGTTCAGGCCCCCAGCGGGCGCTGGGGCAACAGCTTGAAGAGGAAGGCCAGCAGGTCATCGAAGTGGCCGCCCTTGCGGAAGACGGCGTCCACCGGCATGTCGATTTTCCCGTCATGACCGGTGACGAAGACGACCTTGGTCTTCGGCATGTGGTGGCGCACCAGCGGAATCAGCCCCGTCCCAAAGCCGTCACCCAGGCTCTGGTCCAACAGCACGGCGTCATACGCACGAGGCCGGTTCAATAATCCCGCGGCCTCCGAATAGGAGCCGGCGGTGACGACCGCGAAGCCCGCATCCTCCAGCAGCGCGGACAGCGTCATCCGGTTGGAAGGGTCGTCCTCCACGAGCAGCAGGCAACGCCCGAACGTCCAGTTCGTCTCCATCACTTGCTCCCCCGAGTCACGTCACTCCGGTCATGCGCCCCGGCCTCCGCGCCCGTGAATTGGATCTCCACGTAGGTGCCCCCGGAGGGACCCGCGCCCAGGTCCAGCTGCCAGCCATGTCGCACCGCCGTCCGGTGGACGATGCTCAGCCCCAGGCCCGCGTGGTGGGACCGCGTGGTGAAGAAGGGCTCCAGCGCGCGGGAGTACGCCTCCGGCGCCAGGCCCTCTCCCGTGTCCTCCACGCGCAGGCACACGCCGCTCTCGGTGTCGCGCGTGCGCACCGTGAGCGTGCCACCGCGCGGCATGGCCTCCAGCGCGTTGTCCACGAGGCAGCGCACCAGCAGCGCCAGGTCCTCCGCCTCCAGCGGGACGCCCCTCTGCTCCTTCAGGTCGCGCACCACCTCCACGGACGGCGGCACCTGGGCCTCGGCGAGCGCGTGCTCCACGCCGACGCGGGCGCTGCACCGGGGGCGCGTGCCGCCAGTGGGCGGCGGCGCGCGCTTGGAGAGCACGTCCTCGGCGGACGTCAGCTCCTTTTCGATGAGCTGGAAGAAGGTCTCCACGCGCGGGTCCGCGCTCCAGAGGTCCGTCTTCTTCACCTGCCGCATCAAGTAGAACGAGGCGTTGCGGATGCTGGCCAGCTTGTTGCGCAGGTCGTGCCGCAGGGTGGAGGCCACCACGTCCGCCACCGCCGCTCGCTCACGCGCCTGGAGGTCTCTGCCTGCCATGGGTCAAATCCTCGCGCCTTGCGGCCCTTGCTGAGGCCGGCCTCGCACCCGTGCAATCGCCTGGACCAGCTCGCGCAACGGTACCGGCTTGGTCATGCACACCACCGCGCCCTGCGCCGCCACCCTGCGCAGCATCTCCGGCACCACGTGGCCGGACACGGCGATGATGGCGACGGACAGGTTCGCCGCGCGCACCTTGGACACCAGCTCCGGCCCGCTCATCTCCGGCATCACCAGGTCCAGCACGCAGACGTCGTACTCCCCCGAACGCAGCGAGGACAGCGCCTCCTCTCCGCTGTACACGGCGCGCGCGCGCAGCCCCACCGTGCTCAGGGCGCGCACCATGCCGCGCGCCACCTGTTCGGTGTCGTCCACCACCAGGACCTGGGGCGCCGCCGCCGCGCGCAGCACTGTGTCCAGCGCGTGCGCCACGTCGAAGGGCTTGGGCAGCACGGTGAAGGCGCCCTCGGCGAGCGCGTCATCCACCAGCTCCTCCGCCGTGAAGGCCGTCATCAGCACCACCGGCATGTCGGGGCGCTCCTGCTTGATGCGGCGCAAGAGCTCCACGCCGTGCAGGCCGGGCATGCGGATGTCCGTGAGCACCACGTCCACGGACTGCTTCTCCAGGAGGCGCAAGGCCTCCTCACCATTGGCCGCCTCGAGGACCGTGTGGCCCTCCAGCTCCAGGTTCGCGGCCAAGGTGATGCGAAGCGACTCCTCGTCGTCGACCAGCAGGATGCGCGCGGGGGCCACTGCGACGTCCTCCATCATGCGGCCTGGGCCGCCGCTGCCGCGGGGAGCTCAATCAGGAACTCACTACCCCGCTCCGCTTCGCTGCGCACAGAGATTGTGCCGCCATGACGTTGCACCATGTTGGCGACAATGGCCAGCCCCAAGCCGGTGCCACGCGTCTTCGTGGTGAAGAGCGGCTCGAAAATCTTGGGCAGCACCTCCGGAGGAATCCCCGCGCCGTCATCCACGACCCGGACACGCCAGGGGCTCGCGTCTCCACCTTCCGCCACGACTGAAACCTCTCCCGTGCGCCCCACGGGCATGGCCTCCACCGCGTTCTGCACCAGGTTCACCAGGACCTGGCGGAACTGCTCCTTGTCCAGGTGTGGCACCGGCAACGACTCCGGCACGTCATTGACGATTCGCACCCCTTCCCGCTGCGGCACCACGCCAATGGCCTCGTCCACCAACGGACGCAGCGGACACGGCTGGAGCGCGGGCGGACGCTCGCGGGCGAAGTCGAGCAGGTCGGAGATGATTTTCGCGCAGGCGTTCAGCTCGCGCTCCATCAGCCCCAGGAACTGGGGCACCCGTGGGTCATTCGCGGCCCCCGCCGGGTCCTTCGTGAGCTTCCGGGAGAGATAGGCGTGGGAGTTGCGCACGGCGGCCAGCGGGTTTCGCAGCTCGTGCCCCACGCTGGCGGCCAGCTGTCCCACCGCGGCCAGCTTCTCCACGCGGATGAGGTGCTCCTGGAAGCCGCTGAGCTCGCGCAGGGCGCGGTCCAGCTCGCGCGCCTTCGCGTACTCACGCTCGCGGGCCAGCTCCAGCTCCGCCCGGCGCACCGCCACCTCGCGCAGCTCGCGCAACATGCCCCGGCACGAATACACCAGCACCACGTCGATGAAGGCCACCCAGAAGGCGTGCTCCACGAAGCGCCACAGCTCCGGCGGAAAACCGCCGTAGAGCGAGTGCGACCACAGGGTGCCGCGCAGCACGTGGTCCACGACGGTGGTGATGCTCGCGGTGAGCAGCACCCACGGGTCGCGGTACAGCGCCAGGAAGGCCAGCGAGCCGAAGATGTGGAAGTGCGTCTCCACCCGGCCGTCCGTCAGATAGATGAGCAGCGAGGACCAGAGCGCCTGGCACACGGCCACCACGTGACGGGTGGGCGTGGAGCCCGGGCGCCAGCGCGCCATCAGCATCGGGAAGGCGCTGAGCAGCGTGCCCACCAGCACGGCCGCCTGGAGCTGCGCGCCGCTGCCCCGCGGACCGAACAGGGCGATGACGATGCCCACCACCCACTGGCCCAGCATCAGCCCCGCGAAGAGCCGATCCGTGCGGACCTGCACCGCGGACAGGTGTTCGCGAAACAGCCGCGCGGCGCGCTCCTTGAGCGCCAGGGGCGGGCTGGACGTCTCATCCCGCGCCGGGTTCATGGCGCGCTCCCGCGGGGGTCTTCCAGCTCACAGCCGTAGACGGCGTGTCCGGACAGCGCCTCCGGCGGCGCGTCCCCCAGCAGGGCCTCCACCGCGGCGCGCCCGGCGTTGTCGCCCGCGTGGCCCCGGGCCGGGGTGATGCCGCCGCTGAAGCGCAGCGTCCCGCCCGCGTCGTAGAAGAGCACCTGACCGGAGGTGACGGCGCCGAAGCGCTCCGCCTGGACGCCGCCCTCGTCGCGCAGCGAGGTGACGCCCGGAATCGCCGCCGCGGAGCGCCACAGCTCGCCCTGCTCCCAATCCTCGCCGGTGCCCTCGGGCTTGAGGAAGAGCACGAAGGCGTCGAGCCGCCCCTGGGCCTTCGCCATCACCCACGAGAGCTCGCCCAGGCTCGCGCGAGTGCAGGGGCAGAGCGGGTGCGCCAGCATCACCAGCGTGGGGCGGCCCTCCACGCGTGGCACGGTGGAATCCCCGGGCCAGCGCGCGGGCGCCGCCAGGGACTCGCCGGGCGTGAGGGAGTAGCGAGCCATGGCCAGCGAGCCCGCCACGACGACGCCGAGCCAGACGACGCCGGACACCACCCACCACCCACGCTTGCCCACGGGGCCCCTCATCGCTCAGCCCCCGGACTCGCCCGCGACCCACGCAGGCGCCCCGCGCACGGAGCCGTGGCGAACTTGGCAAGCGAGGCTGTCGAGTGGACGGCGGCGGTGGTGACGAGGTGGGGAGCCTCGGCGTCGACCCGCAGCACCTGGAGGCGCTGGGCTTTCATGGCGTGACAAGCCCCACGATAGCGCTCAGCACCCCAGGCCTGTCATGGGTTTGAATGGCAAATGTTCGGAAGGTGCGTCGCGCGACCGCCCAGCTGGATGTCTGTAATGGGAATGAAGCGCCGCGCGAGGCACACCGTCACCGGTGGTGCGTGTGGAGCGCGTCCGCGTAGTGTTGGAGCTGGCGCCTGGCGGCGTCGAACGCGTCCGTCACCGCTTGATAGGCATCCTCGTGCCCGGTGCGCGCCTGGGGGTCCCGGGTGGCGACGATGTTCCTTCCCGGCACACTCACATCCACACGCACGTGGAAATGCCGGCCGTGCTGCTTGTGCCGGTGCGGCTCCTCCACCACCACGTGGCACCCCACGATGCCGTCGTAGAACTGCTCCAGCTTGCCGGCGTGGTCGCGGATGTACTCGCTCAGGGCCTCGCTCGTCTCCATGCCCCGATAGGTGATTTGCAGCGCTCGGTTCATCGTCCGCCTCGCGTGGTGGTGCCCCCAAGAAGGGGGCATCGGGTTGCCTTCCCGTCCGATGCATTTGGGCGGCCAGCGCGCCAGGTCCGCGAAATTCCATCAGCGCCACGAAAGCCACACGCTGCGTTTGCGGCGAAATGGGACACCGCCGCAGTCCCTGCGTGGCGATTTGCCCCAGCGCCCCTGGGAGGCGGGCGTGGGCCGGCCCGGCGCCACGCTCAACCCCGGGCCGCCACCTGGAGCACCGCCGCGCCTTGTACCTGGCCCCGCCGCAGGGCGGTGAGGGCCTCGTTGGCGGCGGACAGTGGGAAGGTCTGCACCAGTGTGCGCACCGGCACCGTGGGCGCGAGCGCGAGGAAGTCCAGCGCATCCGCCCGGGTGAGGTTCGCCACCGAACGCACCACGCGCTCCTCCCACAGCAGCGCGTAGGGGAACGAGGGGATGTCGCTCATGTGGATGCCACCGCACACCACCACACCGGCCTTGTCCACCGCCCGGAGCGCGGCGGGCACCAGGGCGCCCACGGGCGCGAAGAGGATGGCCGCGTCCAGCCGCTCTGGAGGCACGGTGTCCGAATCCCCCGCCCACTCCGCGCCCAGCTCCCGCGCGAACCGCTGGCCCTCCACGTCCCCCGGCCGGGTGAAGGCGAAGACGCGCCGGCCTTGATGGCGCATGACCTGGATGAGCAGGTGCGCCGCCGCGCCGAAGCCGTAGAGGCCCAGCAGGCGCCGCTCCCTCCCCGCCATGCGGAGGCTGCGAAAGCCGATGAGGCCCGCGCACATCAACGGCGCGGCGTGGACGTCGGTGTACTCGGACGGCAGGGGGAAGCAGAAGCGCTGGTGGGCCACCGTGAACTCCGCGTAGCCCCCATCCAGCTGGTACCCGGTGAAGCGGGCCTGCTCGCAGAGGTTCTCCTGTCCGGCGAGACAGAAGCGGCAGCGGCCACAGCTCCAGCCGAGCCAGGGGACGCCCACTCGCGTGCCCACGGGAATGGCCGTCGCCCGCTCGCCCGCCGCCTCCACCGTGGCCACGATTTCATGGCCGGGGATTAGCGGCAGCCTGGGCTTCGGTAGCTCACCGTCCACGACGTGCAGGTCGGTGCGGCAGACCGCGCAGGCGCGCACGCGGAGCAGCAGCTCCTCCGGGCCGGGACGGGGAATGGGCAGCCGCGTCTCACGCAGGGGCTGCCCTACCTCGCGCAGCACCATCGCGCGCATGCTCCCTTCCATGCTTCACCTCCTGGCGCGTGCGCTCCAAAGCAGAGCGCCCGGGATGAAGATGGAGGGGCTCCTCAAATCTGGACACCCGCGAGCAGGCCCGGCCACATGCGCACGGTGGTGCGGCCCTCGTCCGCGACGTGGCGCCACTGCGGCCCGATGCCCAGCTCATTCCAGCGGTCGCTGTCATCCCAGGTGACGAGCGTGTTGGCGCTGACGCCACCGAACACCGCGAAGTGCCGCGCCACCTGCCAGCCCGCCATCAGCCGCAGCTGCCCCAGGACATGGTCCGTGTCGTCGAAGAGCCGCTTCGTGTGGACGGTGCTGCCCACCACGTCGATGTCGACGAAGAAGCGGCCCGCGGGGATGTGGCCGCCCAGGCCCGCGCCCATGACATAGCGACGACGGTCCTCGTCGATGGAGGGGCTGTAGCCCACCGTGAACAGCGAGTAGATGTGACGGCCGCCCAGCTTCACGCCGACGTTGGTGAGCGCCACGTCGCTGGCCCAGGCCTGCACATGGGCCTGGCCGCCGCCGACGAAGCTGAGGATGCCCACCGCCTCACCGTCCAGCTCGCGGGCCACGTTGAGGATGCCCACCTGCGCGCCCGTCACGTTGCTGGCGATGTTGATGATGCCCACCTGCGCGCCGTCCACCTCGCCGCCCACGTTGATGATGGAGAGCTGGGCGCCGGAGAGGCTCCGCGCGTAGCTGACACCCGAGGACATCTGGAGCCCCGTCATCTGCCCCGCCACGTTGAGGCCCGCGGAGGCCTGGAGGCCGTGGACCCGCCCCGCCGCGATGTTGGCGCCCACGCCCAGCTGCGCCCCCAACAGGCCCTTCCCCGCGATGTTGACGCCCACGCCCAGCTGCGCGCCATTCACCGCGCCCGACGTGATGTTGCCGCCCACCGCGAGCTGCGCACCTTCCGCATCCCCGCGCACCACGTTGACGCCCACCGTGGACTGGAGGCCCAGCAGGTCCGCGCCGGCCACGTTGGCGCCCACGGAGAGCTGCGCGCCCGTCACCGGCCCCCGGGCCAGGTTGGCGCCCACCGCGAGCTGCGCGCCGCTCAGTCCACCTTCCCCGACCCAGTTGCCAGCAATCGACATCGCCAGGCCGTCCACCCGCTTCGCGTGCGTCGCCACCAGGCCGATGGACACGTTGTTGACCACGTTGCCGGTGTGGAAGCCCGACGTGCTCAGGCCGGGCACCAGGGTGAGGCTGAACGGGATGTGCACCTCGTTCGCGTCCGTCTCCGTCGTCTCCTCGGCCGAGGCCGAAGCCGAGAACGCCACCACCGCCGCCATCATCCCCGCGCACACCGAGACCTTGCGATTCATCGCCTGGACCTTCCCTGGACTGTTTTGAATGCGGCCCGGCCCGCGTCGCGCGAGCACCCGGGCCAGGAGGAATCATCGGGAGGCGTCACCGCCCCGCTCGCGCAAGGGAACACCGGCACCGCGCGGAACTGTCACCCGTCCGCTTCAGCGCAGCCGCTAACATCGCGCGCCATGTCCTCCCGTGCCCCGTCCCGCCGCGACGTGCTCACCGCGACCCTGGGTGGCCTGCTCCTGCCCGGCTGGGCCGCGGACATCGACTGCACCAGCTGGGCCCAGGTGTTCCTCAAGTTCATCCTGGGACACCCGGCGGTGCACTGCCCGCTGCCCGCCACCCGCAAGCCCTCGCACGCCGCCGACAACGTGCGCGCGGGCTTCGGCCGGATGCCCGACGAGAAGCTCCGCGCCCGCCTCGTGAAGGCGCTGGAGGGCTGAGCGGCGGCTACAGCTCCGGGTCCGGCGTGTACTGGAGCTCACCCGTGGGCTCCAGCACCAGGCCCGTGCCGGGCTCGTCCGCGTCGTCGTCGCGGCCCACCTCCAGCACGGACTCCTTCGCGTCCCACTGGCCCAGGTAGTACTCGCCACCCGCGGCCATGCAGGCGCGGCCCTCCGACACCACCGTCTCCACCACTTCCTTGAGGTCGCTGGTGGCGCGCAGCAGCGTCCACGACTTGCCGTCCTCCTTGAAGCCCTCCACCAGGTCCTTGAGCTCGGCGTCGCGAGGCGCGCCGTCGGGCAGCGTCTGACGCTCCCACGTGCGCGGCTCGCGCCGCGGCTGACGGGCCTTCCACGCGCGCGCCAGCGCCAGCAGCTTCTCCTCCGCCGCCTCCTGGAGCGCGTGCATCTCCTCGGGCAGGTCAATCTCCTCCAGCGCCAGCACCGCCGTCTCCAGCTGCAGCGCCTTGAGGCTCCACTCGTTCCACTCCGTCTTCAGCATCCGAACCCTCGCTTTCCTGCTCGGCCACCTACCACACGCCCGCCTGCCCTGGCGGCGGCCAACCTACCGCCATGTGCCCGCCGACCTCCGCGCTGCCTACCTTGTGCTCCCAAGGGAGGCAGCGATGGCCAGGAAGAAGAAGGACACCCAAGACGTCACCGAGCACTTCGATGACCTCATCAAGGGCATCAAGGTCGCGATGATGACCACCGTGGAAGCGGACGGCAGCCTGCGCAGCCGCCCCATGTGGACCCACGCGCGGGACTTCGACGGAGCGCTCTGGTTCTTCACCCGCGAGCATTCACCCAAGGTGGACGAGGTGACGCACGACCACCACGTCAACCTCGCGTACTCGGACCCGACCCGGGACCGCTACGTCTCCGTGAGCGGCCGTTGCCGACTGGTGCTCGACAAGGAGAAGGCCCGCGAGCTGTGGAACCCCACCCTCAAGGCCTGGTTCCCCAACGGCTTGGACGACCCCGAGCTCGCCCTGCTCTGCGTCCGCGTGGAGAAGGCCGAGTACTGGGACACGCCCAACAGTCGCATGGTCCAGCTCGCCGGCATGGTGAAGGCCGCCTTCACCGGCCAGCCCTACGCACCGGGCGACCACCAGAAGCTCGACCTGGACGACAACGCCCCGCTGCCCCACTGAGCCGGACCGGGCCCACCGGAATGGGCCTATATAAAAGGAGGGACGGCGCCTCGCGACGGCTCCGCCCCCTCCCGTCCCACTCACACCTTCTTCAGCCTCTACACAGGGTGGGTCACCATGAACCCATGGCGGACCTGTCCGAGGAGTGTGCCGTGGATGTCGTCCTTCTGACGACCTGGTGTTTCTCTGACAGCGTCGATCTCCTCGCCTTGTACCTCCGGCTGGGCTGATCCATGAGTGCGACGCCTTCGGGTGGTAAGAGCCGCCACGCTCATGACGTTGAAGTGACGAACGCTTTAGAGTATCAACCATCCGCTTTCGAGATTTTCCGCATGCACGACCGGTATCGTACCGACCCGCATACGGCCGACTCGAATACGTCTAACGAAGGAACATCACGATGGAAAACAAGAGGTCGGTCGCGAAGCCGGACGGCAAACTCGCGGTCTTGATTCCGGGTCTGGGCGCTGTGTCCACCACGCTGATGGCGGGTGTCGAGCTGGCGCGGCAGGGCAAGGGTCACCCCATTGGGTCGCTCACGCAGATGGGCACCGCCCGCCTGGGGAAGCGCACCGACGGGCGCACCGTGAAGCTCAACGAGCTGGTTCCCCTGGCGGAGCTGAAGGACATCGCCTTCGGCGCCTGGGACATCATCCGTGAGGACGCGTACGAAGTGGCCGTGCGCTCGGGCGTGCTCAGCGACAAGCACCTGGAGGAGGTGAAGCCGTTCCTCCAGGGCATCAAGCCGAAGCAGGGCGTGCACGACGCGGAGTTCGTCCGCCGCATCGAAGCCAACCACATCAAGGCCACCAAGACGCACCGCGAGAGCATCGAAGCGCTGCGCCAGGACATCCGCGACTTCAAGAAGGAGCTCAACGCGACGCGCGCCGTGATGGTGGTGTGCAGCAGCGTGGAGACCTTCCGTCCGCTGCCCGAGTCCTTCAAGACGCTGGCCGCCTTCGAGAAGGCGCTGGACGAGAACAGCCCGGACATCAACCCCACCGCGCTCTACACCTACGCGGCCATCAAGGAGGGCGTGCCCTTCGCGAACGCCACGCCCAACGCCAGCGTGGACACGCCGGCGCTCCAGGAGCTGGCCAAACAGGAGGCGGTGGCCGTCGCCGGCCGTGACCTCAAGAGCGGCCAGACGATGATGAAGACGGTCATCGCGCCCGCGCTCAAGGCCCGCATGCTGGGTCTGGACGGCTGGTTCTCCACCAACATCCTGGGCAACCG
Source organism: Myxococcus sp. AM009 (assembly GCF_013372605.1). Classification (NCBI taxonomy): domain Bacteria; kingdom Pseudomonadati; phylum Myxococcota; class Myxococcia; order Myxococcales; family Myxococcaceae; genus Myxococcus; species Myxococcus sp. AM009. Next base: position 32,239 of record NZ_JABXEP010000048.1, on the reverse strand, counting down.
TGACGGCGAGGTGCTGGACGACCCCGCGGCCTTCAAGGCCAAGGAAGTCACCAAGTCGAGCGTGCTGGACACCATCCTGCAGCCCGACCTGTACCCGGAGCTGTACAAGAAGTACGCGCACAAGGTGTCCATCCACTACTACCCGCCCCGCGGCGACGCGAAGGAGGGTTGGGACAACATCGACATCACCGGATGGCTCGGCTATCCGATGCAGATCAAGGTCAACTTCCTCTGCCGCGACTCCATCCTGGCGGCCCCGCTGGTGCTGGACATCGCGCTGTTCCTGGACCTGGCCAAGCGGCTGGAGTGGCGCGGCATCCAGGAGTGGATGTCCTTCTACTTCAAGAGCCCCATGGCGCAGCCGGGCCTGCCGGTGGAGCACGACCTCTTCATCCAGCTCACCAAGCTGAAGAACACGCTGCGCGTCGTCGCGGGCGAGGACCCCATCACCCACCTCGGGCTCGACTACTACGGAGATGACCTCCCGCTCTCCAAATAGGGTCACCGCGCTCACGTGGCTCTGCACCATCCTGGGGTTGAGCCACTTGACGCTGGTGTACGCCACCGGCCGGCTGCGGTGGGACCACGTCGCGGCGGACGCGCTGATTCTGGGGGTGGCCTGGGCGGGCCCCCGCCTTCAGCGCTTCCTTCGCGGTGGGCTCGCGCTGTGGCTGACCGGGATGCTGCTGGACAGCCAGGGCCTCTGGCTGTTCCTGCGGGGCCCCATCCACACGGGCGACCTGTGGGAGCTGGAGCGCCAGTGGTTCCCGGCGCCCGGCGGCACCCACTGGCCCGAATGGTGGGCCACGCGCTTCACCCCGGCCTTGGACCTGCTGTGCGGCTTCGCCTACGCGGCGTACCTGTACGAGGTCTTCATCCTGGCCCTCTTCTTCTTCGTGAAGAAGGACTCGCTCTTCGAACGGCTGTGCTGGGGCTTCCTGGCGGCGAACGCGATTGGCGTCGTCATCTACGTGCTCTACCCCGCGGCGCCGCCCTGGTACGTGCTCCAGTACGGCCCGGGACCGGCAGACCTGGCCGCGCCCCCCAACCCCGCGGGCACGGCCCGCTTCGACGCGCTGCTGGGGATTCATTATTTCGCGGGCTTCTACTCGCGCAGCACCAACGTGTTCGGGGCCATGCCTTCCTTGCACGCGGCGTACCCGTTCCTGGTGATGATGTTCGTGTGGTCGCGCGGCTGGGCCTGGCGCATCGCCACCGGGCTGTTCGCGTTGCTCGTCGCCTTCTCCGCCGTATACCTGACGCACCACTACATCCTGGACGTGCTCGCGGGCCTGGGTGTGGCGGCGGTTGCATTTCTGGCGGTCGAAAGCGTCTACGCCCGCGTGACGGCCTCCGCACCCTGGGCCGTGTCGTTGACTACAAGAGGAGACACCCGTGCTTGAGAACCTGATGGCGTGGTTGACCGGAAACCTGTCTCCGTCCGCCCGCATCTGGACGGCGCTGGCTCCGGCCATCGTCGCGTGCACCTACTTCCTGGGCGGGCTGCTCGTCTTCTGTATCCGCTGCGCCTTCAAGGGCATCCCCCGCGACGAGGAGACGCTCAAGCGCGGCAGCACCGGGCTGGTGGGCTTCTTCCTGCGGCACTACTTCTTCTGGATCATCCAGCCGCTGTGGGCGGTGATTCTGCGCTCGGGCCTGCCGGCCAACGCGCTGTCCATGCTGTCGGGCCTCTTGGGCGTGTCGTCCGGCGTGGCGGTGGCGGCGGGCCGCTTCGCGCTGGGCGGCTGGCTCTTCCTGTTCGCGGGCATCCTGGACGTCATGGACGGGCGCATCGCCCGCACGCGCAAGGAGGCCAACCCCGCGGGCGCGGCGCTGGACTCGGTGCTGGACCGGTACGTGGACTCGGCGATGCTCATGGGCCTGGCCTGGTACTACCGGGACACCTGGGTGTTGCTGCCCGCGCTGATGGCGCTGCTCGGCTCCTCGCTGGTGCCCTACGTGCGCGCCAAGGGTGAGGGCCTGGGCGTCAGCGTGCGCGACGGCGCCATGCAGCGGCTGGAGCGGGTGCTCTTCATGGGCGCGGGCACGGCGCTGTCGCCCATCCTGGAGGCCGTCTTCTGGCCCGAGGAGAAGCACCCCATGCACTGGCTGGCGGTGGTGGGGCTGGTGTTCGTCGCCGTCATGAGCAACGTCACGGCGCTCTCCCGCTTCCGCAACCTGGTGAAGGCGCTGGCGCCCCAGCGTCAGGAGGCGCGCTCTGGCAAGGCCATCATCGGCCTCAACGCCCTGGCGGGCGCGCTGGCCACGGCGGTGGACTTCGCGCTGGTGCTGGCGTTGGTGGAGTGGGTGGGCATGCTGCCCGCCTGGGCCACGGTGCTGGGCTGCGGTCTGGGCGCGGTGGTGAACTACTCCATCAACCGGGTGCTCACCTTCAAGAGCACCGGCGCGGTGGGGCGGCAGCTGGCGCGCTACTCCGTGGTGAGCGGCACCAGCGCGCTGCTCAACGCGGGCGGCGTGGCGCTGCTGACGCTGCACCCGCAGCTGGCCTATGCGCTGGGGTGGTGGCTGGTGCGCGGCGTGGTGTACTTCGCGTGGAACCTGCCGCTGCAGCGTGACTACGTCTTCAACAATGAGGCGGCGGCTGCCGAGGACCCGCTCATGGAGCAGCGTCCCCATGCGGCCTGAAGGGCGCTTCCAGGTGCTGAAGGGCCTGGCGGTGGCCACCGCGCTCGTGCTGCCCTCGGTGGCGGCGGCGGGCGCAGTGCTGGAGCCGAAGGTGTCCCCCAGTGACAACTACGGGGAGAACTTCACCTTCATCGGCGACCTGGACGGCGGCACCTTCATCTTCGTGCAGTTGACGGTGACGAACATCGGTCCCGGCTCGCGCATCGGCCTGTGCCGGACCACGGTGCTCACGCCAGGACAGAAGGCCTGGTCCGCCCAGACGAAGGTCAAGGCGCGCGACTGGAGCCATGACGCCAAGACGTCGACGCTGAAGATGGGGCCGTGCTCGGCCCGCTCGGCGGAGGGGACCACGCGCGTGGAGGTCCCGCTGGAGGGCGGGCGGGTGCTGCTGGAGTACGCCGCGCCCATGACGCCCCAGGGCCAGGAAGGCACGGAGGTGGAGGTGGGCAAGAACCGCTACCACCACGAGGTGACGCTGGCCTTCAGCGCGCTGAAGGCGACGGTGCGGCGGCCCAAGGGCGAGGACGTCGTCTACACGGGTGGCGGGTACGCGGACCACACGCGCTCCACCATCGCGCCGGCGAAGCTGGCGAAGCGGTGGGTGCGCTTCCGGGCGCTGCGCGGCGGCGAGAAGCTGGTGCTGCTGGCGCGTGAGGGCCAGGACGGTGAATACGGCCCCGTGTACGCGTGGGAGGAAGGCGCCAAGGCCCGCTCGCTGGAGCACTTCACGCTGGCGCGGGAAGGCGTGAAGGAGCGCAGCTCGTGGAAGGTGGAGCTGTTCGCGGATGGCGCCTCCGCCATGGTGCTGCGCTCCACGTCGCTGCTGCAGCGCAGCGCGCCGGTGGAGGACCTGGGCGCGGTGCTGGGCGGGCTGGTGCGCACGGTGGTGGGCTCGCCGGTGACGTACCTGCACCGGGCGGTGCTGGAGCGCGAGGGCAAGGCGCCGGTGACGGGGCTGATGGAAGTGACGCTCGAGGGCGACCTGTGAGCCTCGCGCTGCTGCGGGAGGTGCACCACGTGCCGGGTGTGCGCGGCTGGGTGCGCAAGCAGGTGCTGCGCTCGGTGGCGCGCTGCGTGGAGTGGACCACGAAGCTGCCGGGGCGCGGGCTGAACGTGTCGCGGGTGAATGACTGGCTGTACGTGGGTGGCGCGGTGCCTCGCTCGCGGTACGCGGAGCTGAAGGCGCGCGGCATCACCGCGGTGATTGACGTGCGGGGTGAGCGCTGTGACGACGCGGAGGCGTTGAAGGCGCTGGGCATCGAGCTGCTGAACCTGCCGGTGACGGACCGCTATCCGCCGTCGGTGGAGCAGGTGATGCGGGGCGTGGAGTGGGCCCTGCCCCGGCTGGAGCAGGGCGGCACGCTGTACACCCACTGTGAGCACGGCGTGGGCCGGGGCCCGCTGGTGGGGCTGGCGGTGATGGTGGCGCGTGGCTGGGAGGCCCCGGCCGCGTACCGCGAGCTGCGGCAGGCGCGGTGGCAGTCCACGCTGAATGACCGGCAGCTGAACGGGCTCGCGGACTTCGTCGCCGCGTGGCAGGCGCGGGCGGCCGAGCGGGCGGCATAGGCCGCGCCCGGCTCAGTCCCGCGTCAAGATGACGCCGTCATCACTGATGGCATAGCTCGCGCCGGGGTCCATGACTTCCGGCTGCAAGCCACAGCGTTCCTGCTCCCTGGGCGTGAAGTGGACGAAGGTCATCTTCTCGCCCCGCTGGAGCCAGGCGTCATATGTCTCGATGCGATGGAGACACTGCGTCATGGCATCCGCGTTCCTGGGGGGCCTCGTTCCGGGGGGCAGGAAGTCCTCCATCGCGAGTTGGAGCGCCTTCAACTGAGTGCCATCCACGGTGGATGAGGCTTCCTTCGTCCACTCCGGGAACTGGATGCCGGCGGAGACCTCGGGCGGCGCGACTGGCGTCCTGGACCGCAGGTGCAGGCATCCACTCATAAGGCTCATGAGGATGAAGAAGCCGACTGGTTTCATCTGCGTCGTCCTCAAGTTCGACCGCGGTCGCTGCCAGCCCAAGTTCCGGCCTACTCACCACGGATATCATCCGTCACGGAAGGCTCTTCCTCAGAGCCTCCATCAATAGGGAGATTGCCACACATTGAGCGCGCAGCGCCTCGAAGGCAGCCCGCAGTGGGGCCTACGGCCCACTGAAGAGCGCGAGGCCCCGCGACACCCAGGCGCGCACCCTGTCCTCCACGGCATAGGTGAAGCCGTCACGCGAGCCTCGGGCGTACACCTCCTGGGAGCCCTCCGGCGCGTCCGGAACCTCGTTCCCGAGCCACAGCGTCTGCACGGCGCCGCCCTCCTCGCGCACCTCCACGGAGGCCACGGGCGGAGACAGGCCCGCCTGCGCGTCCTGCACCGCTCCATCGACGAGGCGAGAGGCCTCGAGCCGCTGGAGCCAGACGAGCCGCGCCTCCACCTGTGACGCGTCGAACCGGAAGGACTCCGGCGGCGACTGGGGCTCACGCAGCACCCAGCCCCGCGCGTCCTTCGCCACCACCACCGTCGTGTCACCGGTCTGGATGCGCACCTGGTTCACCTGCTCCAACGCGAACCGCAGCAGGAGCAGGTCACGGAAGTCCACCAGCCGCTTGCGCACCTGCGCCGCCGACACCGCGGACACCTCGTACACCCGCGCATCTCCCTCCAACTGGACGAAGACGGTGTCCTGGGCCTCCGCCGCGCGGCCCAGCCGCAGCACCACCGTCTTCCCATCCTTCAGGCGCGCCTCCACCGTGTCATGCGCCTGGGCGAGCGCGGCCTTCGCCGCCGCGGCGGCCTCCCCCGCGAGCACGTCCTGCGCCTCGACCTCCAACAAGTCCCGCACGACCTGGTCGGCCGCGCGCGCGCTGAACCGGAAGCCCTCCGGCACCTGCGTCCCCTCCGCGAGCCGCCAGCCGCCCGCCGCGCCACTCGACGTCACCGTCACCGGCGCGTCGTCCCCGACACGAAACACCAGCTGCGTGAAGTCCTCGGGCGCCCCCCGCACCAACCGCGCGTCACGCCAGTCCATGACGCGCCGGCGCCACAACCAGCCCAGCCGCGTGGGGTGCTCGAAGACGTCCGCGTTGGCCGCCTTGCGCACGTAGGTCCCACCGTTCGACGCCCCATCCTTCCCGAGCACCAGCTCCAGCGGAGGGCGGCCCTCCTGGAGGATGCGGACCTTCAGCCCGCGCGCGTCATCCAGCCAGAAGTCGTTCAGCCGGTCTGCGTTGCCGCCGACGAACTTCGCGCCCGCCGCCCGGGCCAGGGACTCCAGCGCGCCCTTCACCATCGCCTCGTCCGCCAGGTAGCGGCGCTCCGGCGAGCCCGGGTCCGCGACCGTCCACCCACCGCCGTCCCGCCGCAGCGTGGCGCGGCGGCCCCCCGAGAGCTCCAGGCCGGAGACACGCGCCGGGTCGAAGCCCGACAGGTCCAGCTGGCGTCCACCCTCACCACCGCTGGCGCCCGGCTGCCCCGGCGGCTGCTCGCCGGCGACGAACATGAACACGAGCAGCAGCACGGCTGCGCCAACGACGATGACCAGCGCCTTCTTCATGGCTCTCCCTCGGCTCCGGGCCCAGGGAGAACCCTTACTTCACCCCCGCACGTCCCGGCATCCCCCTCCGTGACTTTCGGCGGGGACAGCTCATGGGGCCCCTGCCGTCGCCTTGCGCCGCCACGCGGCCGGCGTCACCCCGTGGACGCGGCGGAACTGGCGGATGAAGTGCGTCACGTCCGCGTAGCCCACGCGCTCCGCGATGATGTCCACGCGTTCATCCGTGCCACGCAGGCGGCGGCGTGCCTCCGCCATCCGGCACTCCAGAATCCACTCGCCCACCGTGCGGCCCGTCTCCTGCCGCACCACGCCCGCGACGTGCGCGGAGGAGCGCCCCAGCGCCTTCGCCACCTGCGCGAGCGACAGCGGCTCCAGGCAGTGCGTCTCGATGTACGTGAGCGCCTTGCGGCTCAAGCCCAGGGAGGGCGGCTCGCTTGCGCCCGTCTGGGCCGTCATGCGCTCCAGCTCGATGAGGACCAGCCGCAGCAGGGAGCGCGCGGCCTCCTCGTGCCCGGGCTCGTCGCGCGCCACCTCCTCCGACAGCAGCCGCATCCACCGCGTCAGCCGCCGGCGCTGCGGCACCGAGGGCCGCAGCACGGGGTGACAGCCCTGGCGCACCCGCAGCAACGGCCCCAGGCGACTCGCGCCCCCACCGTCCTCGCCCAGGGCGTCCGGATGGAAGGCCACGCCCCACCCTTCCGCGTTCGAGGCGCCGGCCCCGTGCGCGTCCCCGGGCGGAATCAGGTGGACGTCTCCCGCCCTGACCACCAGGTCCCCCGCGTGCCGCATCTTCGACTCGCCTCGCGTCACCAACATCACGACAGCGTAGGCGTGCACGGAGGTGGCGCGCCCGGCCCGGTGATGGCCATGAAGGCGCCCCGCCCATATCGGCAGCCGCCCCTGTTCGAAGTCCAGGCGCGACGACGACGAATCGGGCCCACAGGACGGCGCTTGTGGCTCGGACGGCATCGCCCCTTCGTAGCGAGCGAAGCGCCCGGGCTCAACCCTGAGCAGGTCCATGCGCGGCGCCCGCCCGTTCCAGGTTCAGCGCATGATTCACCATGCCCGCCGCCATCATCCCCGCGGACGCGGCCGCGATGGCCGCCTGCATCCGGGTGCCGAGGTCCCCCGCCGCGTAGATGCCCGGCACCGACGTCTCGCCCGGTCCCTTCAGCTTCACGAAGCCGTCCTCGTCCAGCTCCAGCCCCAGCCGCAGCACGAGCGGCGACTGCCGCTGGGCGGGACGGTCGAAGAGAAACTCCCGAGGCACCCGGGCGCCGTCCTCCAGCTCCACCGCCTCCAGCTTCTCCCCAGCCGAGATGAGGCCACGAATGCGCCGCGTCTCCAGCCGGACCCCCGCCTTCTCCAGCAGCGCGCGCTTGTCGGCGGGCACCTCGAAGCCGTCCAGCGCGAACACCACCAGGTCGCGGGTCCACCCCGTCAACATCACCGCGAAGTCGAGCGTCATCTCGTTCGCGGCCAGCACACCCCAGGCCCGGTCCTGAATCTCCCAGCCATGGCAGTACGGGCACTGGAAGATGGCCTTGCCCCACAGGTCGCCGTAGCCGGGCAGCTCGCGCATCACGTCCACCATCCCCGTGGCCAGCAGCACCCGGCGCGCCTCCACCACGTCGCCCCCTTCGAGCGCCACGCGGAACACCGCCCCGGCGCGCTCGACGTCCAGCACCCGCGCCTCGCGCAGCGCCACGTCGTAGGGGCGCAGCTGCTCCCAGGCGACACGCCGGAACTCCCGGGGCGGGATGCCATCCCGCGTGAGGTAGGTGTGCACCTCCTCGGCCATCGCGTTCCGGGGCGTCCCCGCGTCGCATACCAGGACCTTCTTGCGGCCACGCCCCAGCGCCAGCGCCGCGCTCAAGCCACCCGGGCCACCACCTACCACCACCACGTCCACCACGTCCTTGCGCTCCATGTCGTCCGTCCTCGTCGCGTCCATCGCGTGTCTGCAGCCCAGGGGCAGCGCGGCACCGGCCAATCCCAGCCCGGCCAGCGCCAGGGCCTCACGGCGCGTCGTCCATGCCGCCCGCTTCGTCATGGAGAAGTGCTAACCGGCGGCTCCCGGACTCGGGAGGGCGCGGCTTCACGCCGAATCGGCGGATTCGCGCGTTCGCGGCGGCACACCCTCGAAGGGCGCCACGGTGGGCGGCCCGAGGCCAGGGTGTGGCTGGCCGGCCGCGGTCCGAGCCGCCAGGCCCTGGTACACGCATTGCTATCCCAGCCAGCATCAGGAGGATGTCATGCGCTACGCCATGGTGCTGGGAGTCACGTTGGCCTCGTTCGGGGCCGCCGCCGAGGAGCGGTGGACCGCGCCGTATCAGCTTGAAGCGGTCTCCGGCCGCACCACCCGCGTCATCCTGGGCGAGCAGGCGCCGGAGGACGTGGCCTCACGGCTCCAGGTCATGACGCTCGTCGGCACGCGGGGCCTGGCGGTGGCGCGCTTCCAGCGGACGGAGTCCGTGTGCACGGGAGAAGAGGACGCGGGCCTGCCGCCGGTCTGCCACACCGTGGGCGTCTACACACAGGCGGAAGGGACGCCGGACGTCGGCGAGCACCTCGTGGCCCTGGCGGGCACCGTCACCGGCACGGTGAGCCTGCCCGCCCCCAGGACGGCACCGGAGCGCCCTGTCCCCGGGCAGTGGACCTCTGACACCTTCGAGCGCCCCGTGGACGAAGGCGCCGACCCCTTCACGCCCGAGGGCATTCCCGCCCCTGGCTACCGGTGGAAGACGTCGCTGGAGGGGCACGTGACGCTGGAGGCCCGCCGCGATGGCCGGAGCGACGACACACGCGTCCCGCTGGACACCTGCACCCAGGAGCGGCAGGGGCCCTTCACCCGGCTGGAGTGCTTCCCGGGGCCGACGCCCTTCGCGCCCGCTGACTCCCCCGCCGCCTCATTGCTCTACGTGGACCGGCGGCCCCTCGTCGTCAGCTTCGCGGACTACGGCGAGGCCAGCACGGACCTCGTCGCCTCGCTGCAAGTCGGCGGCGACACGCAGTACCTGGTCCGCGTGGGGCTCAAGGGGCAGGCCGTCACCGGGCTGCTCTTCCGCGAGGGGAACGCGTGGCGCCTCCTCCTGCGCCCCGCTGACTATCCCGTGCTCGGCTGCTGACACGGCCTGCGCGCGGGCGGCCCACCGTGACGACCTACTGACGCCGCTCCGGCGTCATCGCCTCCGGCCGCCGGTAGTCGGTGGGCTCGAGCACGTTCTGGCTCCTGCACTGGCACGTCTGGCAGCCGCGCTCGCGGTCCATGGTGCAGTTCGTCCCGCCCAGACAGGTGAGCTCGCGTGACTCCGGGCAGCGGGTATCACCCGCCTTCTCCTCGCGCTCGCCCGAGTGACGACACCCCGCCAGGGTCGCGGCCCCGAGGAGTCCCAGCAGCAGCCACCGCCGACCCGCGCTCCGCATCCGGCTCATCACGCCACCTTGATGAAGGGTTGAGGGCCTGCTCGGCCCGGCCCCCTGTCATATCGAGCGCGGGCGCGCGGGGCCAACGGCGTCTGCCTTCACGCCTCCGGCGCGGGCTGCTCGGTCTGCTCTTCCGGAGACGTGCTGTGCTTGCGGCGCCAGCGCTCCACCATCAGCAGCAGCGACGGGAAGCCCAGCAGCACGATGACCAGGTTGATGCCGAAGCCCAGGTTGGCCAGGTCCCCGATGGAGTTGAGGCCCGGGTGCTTCGCCAGGATGAGCGCGACGAAGCCGATGGCGCTCGTCAGCAGGCCGCCCGTAATCGCCCGGCCCGTCTCCGCGTACACGGAGACGAAGTCCGCGCCGCGCTCGCCCAGCCGCTGCACCAGGTGCACGCCCGCGTCCACCGTGGTGCCCACCAGCACCGGCAGCACCATGATGTTGAGGTAGTTGAACTGCAGCCCCAGCAGCGACATCAGCCCCACCAGGCCGACGACGGACAGCAGCGTGGGCAACATGCAGATGAGCGCGGTGCGCAGCTTGCCCAGCGTCAGCCACATGGCCACCAGCACGCTCAGCACCGCCGCCGCCAGGATGCGCGGCCCCTCGCGCGACACCATGTCCAGGATGTCCGCCAGGATGAGCGCCTCGCCCGCCGCCGACACCTGGCTGCCGTCCGGCATCTGCAGGCCACGCACTTCCTTGGCGAACTTCCGCGTGCCCTCGCCGTCCGACAGGCTGACGCCACCGGCGTACACCAGCACCACGCCGCCCGTGCTGCCATCCAGGCTCTCGAACTGGTGCCGCACGCTGGCGGGCAGGGCCTCCTGGGTGAAGGGCTTCGCCTTCGCCATGTTCAGCGCGCGCGTCAGCGTGTTGCGCGTGTCCTCGGGCAGCCGCTCCGGGTCCAGCTTCTCCAGCTTCGTGGAGATGGCCCGCAGGATGGCCTGCTTCTCGTCCTGCCGCTTGGGGACCAGGTCATCCAGCGCGCCCACGAAGTCGATGGTGGAGTCCTTGCCTCGCGCCACCTTGCGCGCCTCCAGCTGGCGCACCACCTCGCGCTCCATCTCCTGCGAGTCGGTGAGCACCACCACCGGCGTCTGCGAGTAGCCCAGGATGTCGTTCACCTTCTGGTCCAGCACCGCCGACGCCTGCTTGTAGTCCTCCAGCGTGCGCGAGTCATAGTTGAACGAGATGCGGTGCGCCTGGGACACCAGCGCCAGCACGCCCACGCCCACCACGAGGCCCACGCCCCGGTAGGAGCGCGGCAGCCAGCGAGCCAGCAGGCTCAGCGGCCCGGCCGACTCCGCTTGCTGCACCCGCGGCGCCCAGCCCAGGCGCGTGGCCAGCCCCAGCATCGCGGGCAGCAGCAGCACGTAGGAGAAGATGCTCACCAGCATGCCCACCGCGGCGATGATGCCGAACTCGCGGAACGCCCTGAACTCCGACATGGCCAGGCTGAGGAAGGTGAGCGCCGCCACCAGCGCCGCGATGAGCGCGGAGAAGCCGGTGTGCCGGAAGGACTCATCCACTGCTTCCTCGGAGTCCATCCCCTCCGAGCGCAGCGTCGTGTAGCGCCCCAGCAGGTGGATGCCGTGCTCCACGCCCAGGCCGCCCAGCACCGCCGCCAGGAAGCCCGTCAGGAGGTTCACCTGCCCGTAGGCCAGCCCCACGAAGCCGTATGTCCAGCCCAGGCCCGCCATCACCGGCGCCATGGTGAGGCCCACCGACAGCGCGCTGCGGAAGTGGAAGGCCAGGTACGCCAGCAGCAACACCATGGCCAGCGTGGACGCGCTCGCCAGGTCCCCGACGATGACGCGCTGCTGATCAATCTTCTTCTTGAAGGTGCCGGTGACGGCCGTCTTGAAGCCGGGCCCGTACTTCGACAGGTCCTGCGTCGCCAGGAAGTCCTCCACCTGGCTCACGACCTTCTTCGAATAGTTCAGGTCCGCGGCGCTGCCCCGGGGCTTCGCCATCAGCACCACCATGCGCTCGGTGGGGTTGATGTAATAGAGGTCGCCCTGGCCGGAGAGGCGCTGGTTGGCGCGGCCGGTGTACTTCTGCTCGATGTCGGCGAAGTCCACCGACGGCGGGTCCTCCTCCAAAAGCGAGACGAAGAGCGGGTTGGCCTGCTGCTTCTCCCAGAGGATGCGCGCGTCGATGCGCTCCTGGATGGTCTCCAGGTCCTCGACGTCCACGTAGTAGAGCGAGTGCTCGTCGAAGAAGGCCCGGGGCCGCTGGTGGGAGACGTAGCGAATCTCCGACAGCGCCCCGAGCTTCGGCGCCAGGTCGTCCGCGAAGCGCTTGAGCACCTCCGGGTCCGCGCCCATCCCCACCACCACCACGTTGCCCTGGCCACCGAAGCGCTTGCGCAGCTTCTCGATGTCCTGGACGCTGGGGAAGTTCTTCGGCAGCAGCCCCACGAAGTCCGCGTTGAGCGTCAGCGTCCTGGCGAAGTACGCGCCGAGCACGGTGAGCACCAGGGCCAGGAGCAGCGCCTGGAAGGGCTTCCGGTGGTTCCGCACCGCCAGGCGGCCCATGGCGCCCTCGAACCGCTCCGACCAACGCTTCTCACTCATGCTTTCGACACCTGCATCTGTTGACTGGCCGAATCGCCGGACACCTTGGGCACGCGCTAACGGGAGAGTCAACGCGTTTATGCCGTGAGGCGGAAAGTAAGGCTACGAATCACCTGCCTCGTGTAACGCGCGCTTCGAGCGGATGCTCGCCTGCTTGTGCCCCCCCCGACACGCCGCCGCCCAGGCGAATGCGGCGGGTTGAATGGGCGCCATGCGCGCTGTTGGCTGTCCCTCCCTGGTGGGCAGACAAGCAGACGTAGACGCCTGCATCGCACCCCCGCCATGGTCACGTTCCCCGGCGACACGGGCTCGCGCGTGCGAGCACACGAGGGAGGGGAAGTCGCTCCGCCCTCCGCGCGACCGGGAGGGCCGGGGCCGCGGGTGGTGGCCGCGGGCCGATGATGGGAGCGCATCCGAACGACACGACGCCTCCGGGCGAGCCGCGGTGGATGGGGCGCGTGGAGCGCGCGCTGGGCGCGATGGCCGCGCACAACCACCGGCGCCCGGTGGTGGCGCTGCTGCTGGCGCTGGTGCTGGCCGCCACAGGTGGCTTCTTCGCGCGCGGCCTGCACCTCAACGCCAACCTGGTGGACCTGCTGCCGTCCTCCTTCGAGAGCGTGCAAGACTTGCGGGAGCTGGAGCGCCGCTTCGGCGCGCTCGGCTGGGTGGTGGTGGTGGGCGAAGGCGCGGACCCCGAGGTGCTCAAGCGCTTCGCGGATGACCTGGCCCCCAAGCTGGAGGCCCTGCCCGGCATCCGCTTCGTCGAGTCGCGGCGCCCTGGCGCCTTCTTCCGCGACAAGGCCCTGTACTTCCTGTCGGAGGAGGACCTGCGGGAGGTGCACCGCCGCCTGGAGGCGCGCCTCCAATGGGAACAGCAGCAGGCCAACCCGCTCTACGTGCCGCTGGTGGAGGAGGAGCCGCCGTCCCTGGACTTCTCCGACCTGGAGGCGAAGTACGCGGGAGGCGCCGGGCAGCGGCTGTCCAGCAGCCAGGGTGACTACTACCTGGATGAGGGCCAGCGCCGCATCGTGCTCCTGGCCAAGCCGGACACCACGTCCGCGGACCTGGGCTTCTCGCGCAGGGTGACGGATGAGGTGCGCGGGCTGCTCGCCGCGCAGGACCTGTCCAAGTACGGGGCCGGCTTCAAGGTGGGCATCACCGGCACCTTCCAGAAGAAGCTGGACCAGCAGCAGCAGATTGCGCGCGACATCGGCGTGGCCTCGGCGGTGGCCACCACGCTGATGCTGCTCTACCTCCTCTTCCACTTCCGCAGCGCGCTGGCGGTGGGGCTGGTGCTGACGCCCGTGGGCGCGGGCCTGGCGTGGACGTACGGCCTGGTGGCGCTCGTCTTCGGCGAGGTCAACCTCCTGACGGGCTTCTTGGGCGCCATCCTCGGAGGCCTGGGCCTGGAGCACGGCATCCACCTGCTGGGGCGCTACCTGCACCTGCGCGGCGAAGGCCAAACGTCCGAGGCCTCCACGCGCGCGTCCTTCACGCACACCGGCGGCGCGGCGCTCGTCTCCGCGTTGGTGGCGGCGCTCACCTTCTTCGTGCTGGGCACCTCGCGCTTCCGCGCGTTCCGTGAGTTCGGCGTCATCGCGGGCGTGGGCATGGTGGTGCTCATCGCCGCTTATGTGTTGGTGCTGCCCGCGCTGCTGGGCCTGGCCTCGCGCTGGGGGTGGACGCCCCGGCGCGCCTCCGTCACCACCGCGCGCGCGCCCATGGGACAACTGCTGCTGCGCCGCCGGCACGTCATCACCGCCGTGTCCGCCGTGCTGCTGCTGGGGCTGCTGAGCCAGACGGGGCGCGTGCGCTTCGACTTCGACTTCGGCTCGCTGGAGGACCAGGACCTGCCGTCCTTCACGCTGGACCGCGAGGTCAACCGGCTCATCGGCTATTCGCAGAGCCCGGTGGTGGTGCTCACCCAATCACCCGAGGAGGAACAGGCGATGGTGGAGCGGCTCCACGCGCGGCAACGCGAGCGGGGCCAGGACTCCACCATCGACTTCGTGGCCTCGCTGTCCTCGCTGGTGCCCACCGAGCAGCCGCGCAAGCAGCGCGTCCTCCAGGACCTCTCGCGGCTGCTGGAGCGCGTCCCGGAGGACCGGCTGGAGGCCCGGCAACGGGCGCAGGTGGCGTCGCTGCGCAGGCAGGCCGCCTCACCGCCCTTCACCCGTGACGACCTGCCGCCGAGCGTCCAGCAACAGTTCCTGGGCCGGCAGGGCACGCCGGGGAGCTTCGTCATGGTCTACCCGTCCGTGGACCAGTCGGACGGGATGGCGGTCCGCGCGCTGGCGCGGGAGGTCCGCGGTGTGGGGACACCGGATGGCTCGCGCGTCTCCGCGGCCGGCGAGTCCATGGTGATGGCGGACATCCTCGACATGGTGACGCACGAGGCGCCGCGCATCCTCGGAGGCACCACGCTGGCGGTGCTGCTGGCCATGTGGCTGACGCTGGGCGGTCTGCGCATCGCCCTGCTGTGCATGGCCCCCACCGTGGTGTCCTTGGTGGCGCTGCTGGGGCTGATGCCGCTGCTGGGGCTGGAGTTCAACTACCTCAACATCCTCGTCATCCCGATTCTCATCGGAACGACGGTGGACGCGGGGGTGCACCTGCTGACGCGATTGTCGTCACCGGGCCATGACTTCGTGTCGGTGTATTCGGAGACGGGGAAGGCCATCTGCGGCGGCTTGCTGACCAGCGCGATGGGCTTCGGCGCGCTCTTCCTCGCTGACCACCCGGGCCTCAACTCCATTGGCGCACTTGCCAATCTGGGCTTCGCCACCAACCTCCTCATCATGCTGGTGGCCTTCCCGGCCCTGCTGCTGGTGCTGTCGGAGCGCAGGCTGAAGCGCCATCCCGCCCGAAAGGAAGCACAGAAACCGGAGCCGCCGCGTCACTCGGGGCGCGGCGAGCCCACGCGCGCAAGCTGAAACACACACCCACGAAGGAGGGAGCACCATGGCGAAGCAGATGAAGCGGGGTTGGATGTGGGCCGGAGCACTGGCGGGCAGCCTGGCGTTGGCAACCGCGTGTAGCGCGACGGAGGCGCCGGTGCAGGTGGCGCAGGTGGACCCGTCCACCGGACAGACGGTGACGCCGGGCACGGGCCCCGGCACGACGCCGCAGACGGGCTCGACGAACACCAACCCCAACACCCTGCCCCCGGCGACGAACCCCAACACCCTGCCCCCGGGCACGTCCACGACGACGCCGGGCACGGGCGGCTCCGGCACCACGCCCTACGACACGGGCGCGGAGGGCGCCACGTCCACCGTCCCCGGCACCACGCCCTCCAGCGCGGACGCGGGCACGGGCGGCTCCGGGGTGCTGCCCACGCCGGGCATCGGCACCACGCCCGGGCTCGACGCCCCGACAGGCACCGGGACGTCCAACACCGTCCCCGCGCCCTCCGGCGTCCTGAACGACGCGGGCACCGGCTTCTAGCCCCGCGGCGTCACCCTGAAGCAAGCGCCCCATCCCGGCGCCGCGGGCCTCGCGGTGTCGCTGATGGGGCGTCGCCGTGCTGGACAGGTGCGTCCGCCCCTGCTTTGTCCCACGGGCATGGAGACCCTCGTGACGCGCCTGTTGTCGCTGCGAGTGGGCATGCCCCGGGAGCTGGGCGTGGCCGGTGCCACCTCGCCGCTGGAGCGGCCCTGGACCAGCGCCATCTTCAAGGAGCCGGTGACAGGCCCGGTGTGGCTGTCACGCACGGGGCTCGCCGGAGATGGCCAGGCGGACCGCAAGGTCCATGGCGGTCCGGAGAAGGCGGTCCTCGCCTACCCCGTCACGCACTATGACTTCTGGCGCGAACGCCTGGCGCGAGCCGACGTCGGCCCCGGTGCCTTCGGGGAGAACTGGGTGTTCTCCCAGGGCACGGAGGCGGACGTCTGCATCGGAGACGTGCTGCGCGTGGGCGGCGCACGCGTGCAGGTGTCCCAGCCTCGCCAGCCCTGCTGGAAGCCCGCGCGGCGCTGGGGACAGCGCGACCTGTCGCTGCTGCTCCAGCAGACCGGCCGCACCGGCTGGTACTACCGCGTGCTGGAGGAGGGGCCCGTCCAGGAAGGCGACGCGGTGGCGTTGCTCGAGCGGCCCTTCCCCACCTTCACCGTCGCCTTCGCCCACCACGCCATGCACGGCCACGCGCCGGAGGACGCCGCGCTGCTGGCGGAGTGTCCCCTGCTGACGCCGAACTGGCGCGACTCGCTCCGCAGGCGCGCGCAGGGCAACCGCGGAGACGACCGCCCGCGGCTGGTGGGCCCCAACAGCGCCGACTGAAGGACACTGCGCGCGTGGCAAGCCGTCCCCGCGTTTCATTCCCGCCGCCGCCTGGAGAGCAGGCGGCCATGGGAGGGGCCTCTAGCAGACCGCTCATCGGCTGCTCACGTTCCCGGCCAGCAGCAGCCAGACACAAACCGACCGGAGAACGAACCATGACGAAGCGCCTCAAGACGAAGGCCGTCCTTGCCTCTCTCGCCGCCGGTGCCCTCGCTTTTGGCACCGCCTGTAAGTCCGACTCGGGCGCGACCCGAGAAACGACGGACACCTCGGACACCAGCGGCATGGGCACGATGAGTGACCCGAACACCGGCACCAGTACGGACACCACGACACCACCTGGCACGGGCGGCACGGGCATGGATGACCCGGCCCTGTCGCCGGAGTCGGAGACCATGGACCCGAACAACATGGACCCCAACGCGGACCCGACGCTGAACCCGGGCACCGGTACGGAAGTGGACCCGAACCTGGACCCGGACATGAGCAGCGAGCCGGGCACTGGCGGCGCGGGTGACGTCGAGCCGCTCGACACCTCGGACCCCGCGGACCTGGACGTCGATGACGACTCCACGCTGGAGCCGGGCGCCGGCGGCAGCGGCATGACGGATCCAGACACCCGGATGACGCCGCCCACGCCGCTCCCGGAGACGGGCTCCACGCGCTAGGCCGGCCCGCACTTCACGGCAACAAGACGATGCCCGCGGCGACCGTGCCGCGGGCATCGCCATTTGTGTCATCAGCGACGGACTCAGCTCACGCTGAAGCCCGGATTCGGCTGCGGTGACTTCACCGGCTCGATGATGCGTTGACTGCCACCCGTCCCCGGCGTGCCGGCGGGACCACCCTCCGGCTGCAGCGTGGGCGGACTGCCGCGCGGCGAGCGCTGCGCGTCCTCGGTGTCTGCATCCCGGTCAGGCGCGGTGGGTACGGCTTCAGGTGGAATATGCAACACGTCCTTCTTGCTCATGGCGGCCTCCTTTCCTCCAAGCTGGGGGCACCCTCCCCAAAGGGCACCTGGCAGCGGGCCCCCTGCCTGAACGGATGCTGATGACTTCGGATGGGGTGCCCGCACACGGCCCGCCGTATGGATGCACCCACGCCTGCCGTGCGTGACCACGTTGAGGACGAGCGGGCAGCCACTGCCCGTCGGTGGCACCTGCGAGGAGAGCCACGCTGAAATAGTGAACAGAACCTGAACCACGGTTCAGAAGCGGGGTGGGATGAGATGAGCGTGAAGTTGGCATTGGCCGGGAGGCGACGGGGAAGCGAACACCTGTTCTCCCCTCCCGAGGGCCCCATCCCCTGGCTCCAGCGGATGTCGTCGTGGTTCCACGAGCGCCTCGGCGAGCTGCTCGAAAACGCCGTCCTGGGCACCGGCCCCCTGGGCGCCCCCACGCTCCGGCTGCGGCTGCACCCGGCGGCGGGCGAAGTCTTGCTGGTGGCCACCTCGGGCGCCCACGTCTCCGTGTCCGCGGAGACCTCCGCCGTGGGCCCCGGCTACCACCGCTTCCTCTGTGACACGCTGAGGGCCATGGGTGACGCGCTCGGCATCGCCTGGGCGGAGGGACGCGCGTCCTCGAAGGGAGGGGACCCCACCGGCTACTTCCACACCGGCGACGCCGGGCCCGTGGACGTGCACATGCTGGCGTCGCTCCAGGAGGCCGTGGGGCGGGTGCTGCGCATGCGAAGCCACGGCGAGTCCGGCTTCGCCCTGTCCATGCGCTTCGGCCACACCTTCGAATATCCCGGCGCGCTGCTGACGCCGCTGGGGCCACGCGACGCGCGCTGGCTGGTGGACGTGTACGAGGACCCGCGCCGCGGCATCGACGTGTTCCCCTGGTGGACGCCGGGCATCAACGCGCGAATGCGACTCAACCGCGCGCGGTGCCGCCTGTGGACGGACGTGGTCTGGCGCCCACCGCTCCTGGACGACGAGCGCCACCTGCTGCGCGACGTGGCCCGCCTGCTGGAGCAGGCATGGCGCGAGGACCCATCCCTGCCCTACCCTTGGCGGGAGTGGCAGGAGGTGCTCGGCTTCCTGGGCGTGGGCGGCACCCTGGCCGAGGAGGTCCACCGGCGCGCCTCGCAGGCCCCCGGCGGCCCGCCCCTGGGCTACCGGCGGGGCGAGGTCCAGGTGGCGCTGCCAGCGGGCTGGGAGATTCGCATTCCAGGGTCGCTCGCGGAGGCGCACCTGCAGGATGGAACGTGGGTGGCGCGGGACCACCGACGCAGCGTGCGCTTCGTCCCCTTGGAGGACGGCGGCGCCGACGGCCTCATGCCCTCCTTCATGGAGCGCCGGGCCATGGACCTGGAGCACCACGGCGCGCGGGTCAGCGGACGGGCCTCGCTCCGCGTGGAGCCGGGCGAGTGCCGGCTGACCGCCTTGTGCAGCTCGGGCAAGCGCCGCGCCCTGTGCGTGGTGAGCTTCGACGACCCGGACGAGCGGGACTGGGCGCTGGGAACCTGGCGCTCACTGGACCACGCCGCCGCCGCGTGACGCTTGCCAGCCCAAGGGGGCCATCCCACATTGGGCGGGCCTTTCCTTCAGAATCGAGAGCCTGCAATGAGTAGGGAAGTCTGGCCGGGCAAGCCCTGGCCTCGTGGCGCCACCTTCGATGGTTCTGGGGTCAACTTCGCCGTCTACTCCCAGGTCGCGACCCGCGTGGAGGTCTGCCTGTTCGACCCCTCGGACCCGACGCGCGAAATCGAACGGTTTGACCTGTCGGAGTCCACGGACTTCGTGCACCACGGCTACGTGCCGGGCCTGGAGCCGGGCACGCTCTACGGACTGCGCGTCCATGGCCCGTATGAGCCCGCGAAGGGCCACCGCTGCAATCCGCACAAGCTGCTGGTGGACCCCTACGCCAAGGCGCTCTACGGCGACGTGGACTGGCGCCAGCCGGTGTTCGGCTATCCGCTGGGGCACGCGCAGCAGGACCTGGCGCGCGACGAACGCGACAGCGCGGCGGGCGTCCCCAAGTCCGTGGTGGTGAGCGACTTCTTCGACTGGGGCAATGACCGGCGCCCGGACATCAGCTGGCGCAAGACGGTGCTGTACGAGGCCCACGTGCGCGGCCTCACCATGCGCCACCCCGGCGTGCCCGAACACCTGCGCGGCACCTACGCGGGCCTGGCCTGCCCGCCCGTCATCGAGCACCTGCAGAAGCTGGGCGTCACGTCGGTGGAGCTGCTGCCGGTGCATGCCTTCGCGGACGACTCGTTCCTGGACGACAAGAAGCTGTCCAACTTCTGGGGCTACAACACGCTGGGGTACTTCGCGCCGGAGCAGTACTACGCCAGCCGCAAGACGCCCGGGGCCGCCGTCGCCGAGTTCAAGGGGATGGTGAGGGACCTGCACGCCGCGGGCATCGAGGTCATCCTCGACGTCGTCTACAACCACACCTGCGAGGGCAACCACCTGGGGCCCACGCTGTCGCTCAAGGGCATCGACAACGCGAGCTACTACTGGCTGATGCCAGACGGGCGGCACTACCTGGACTTCACCGGGTGCGGCAACAGCGTCAACGCGTCCAACCCGCAGGCGGCGCGGCTCATCATCGACAGCCTCCGCTACTGGGTGACGGAGATGCACGTGGACGGGTTCCGCTTCGACCTGGCCACGGTGCTGGGCCGCACGGGTGAAGGCGCGTTCGACCACAACGCGGCGCTGTTCCAGATTCTCCACCAGGACCCGGTGCTGGGCCGCGTGAAGCTCATCGCCGAGCCCTGGGACGTGGGCCTCGGCGGCTACCAGGTGGGCGGCTTCCCTCCGCCCTGGCGCGAGTGGAACGGCAAGTACCGGGACGGGCTGCGCCGCTACTGGAAGGGCGATGAGAACCTCGCCAGTGAGATGGGCTACCGGCTCACGGGCAACGCGGACCTGTACGCGGAGGCGCGCCGGCGGCCCCAGGCGAGCATCAACTTCGTCACCGCGCATGACGGCTTCACGCTGCACGACCTGGTGACGTACAGCCACAAGCACAACGAGGCCAACGGCGAGCACAACCGCGACGGCGCGGACGACAACCAGTCGTGGAACTGCGGCGTGGAGGGTGAGACGGACAACGCGGACGTCGTCGCCCTGCGCGAGCGGCAGAAGCGCAACCTGCTGGCCTCGCTCTTCCTGTCCACCGGCATCCCCATGATTGTCGCGGGTGATGAGATGGGCCGCACGCAGGGTGGCAACAACAACGCGTACTGCCAGGACAACGAGCTGTCGTGGGTGGACTGGAACCTGGATGAGCGGCGGCAGCAGCTGCTGGAGTTCACCCGCAAGCTCATCCACTTCCGCCACCGCCAGCCGGTGCTCCAGCGCCGCCGCTTCTTCAAGGGCCAGCACCTGTGGGACTCCGAGCACAAGGACCTGACGTGGTTCCGGCCGGATGGCTCGGAGATGAAGGCGGAGGACTGGGACAAGCCCTTCGTGCGCTCGCTGGCGTTCCTCCTGGGCGGCGACGCCATCCCCACGCCGGACGAGCGCGGGCAGCGCATCATCGGCGACGCGCTGCTGGTGCTGCTCAACTCGCACCATGAGCCGGTGACGTACAAGCTGCCGCCCGCCGCGCAGGGACAGCGATGGGAGCTGGAGCTCTGCACCACCGACGACAACCGGGGACCGGAGCCGGTGAAGGGCGCGACGTTCGAGCTCATCGGCCGCTCGCTCGCGGTGTTCCGGCAGGTCACGGACTGAGGCAGGCGCTGCATGCTAGGGTTCCCCGCCGAGGCCTTCCTCGGCGGGTGCGGCACGCCGGAGCCTGAGCGCGGCAACTCCGCCGCCAGGGCGCTCGCACGCGCCGGAGGAACCGTGTCGCGGGATGCGCAGGAAGCGGGCGTGAAGCAGGTGTACGGGGAGATTGCCTCGGCCTATGAGGCGCTCTTTCCCGCGCTGCACCGGTACGAAGAGCGGGTGGAGCGCTTCCTCGATGCGGTGGTGGCGCCCAGCGCCCGGGTGCTCGACGTGGGGTGCGGGCCGGGGCTCCACACCCGGGGCCTGGGCGCCTCCATCGCCGTGGTCGGCACCGACCTCTCCGAGGAGATGCTCGCGCTGGCCCGGACGGCGCGGCCCGGTGGCGCGTGGCATGCGCACAGCTACCACCAGCCGATTCCTTCCGAGTGGGGCCGCTTCACCGTCGCGCTCGCCATCGGCTGCCTGGACTTCTGCGACGACCTGCCCCGCGTGCTGAAGCACCTCGCGGAGGCGCTGGAGCCGGGCGGCAAGCTGCTCTTCACCGTGCTGGAGCGGCGGCCGGGGTTGGAGGGGCACGAAGCGCCCGTGCAGCCCATTCAGACGGCGGGGCCGGCGGTGACGCTGCACCTGTATTCATTCGAGGAGACCGCTCGGGCCGTCACGGCGGCGGGGCTGCTCCCTCGCGCGTATGCGCATGCGCCCGGCTGGGTCCAGCTCACGGAGCAGCGGACCATGTGGTTCGGCTGGTGGGAGGTGGAGCGGCGCTGAGCGTGTGGCTCTGGGACCGCACCTTCGTTGCCTGAGGGCCACGAACCGGCCCTTCCAAGGTGTGCACGGGGCTTGCATTGGCGTCCCCCTCAGGAGGCATCGACACGTGAATCAGCTGCGTTGGACCTGCATCGGGGCGTCTGTGCTGGCAGTAGCAGTGGGTTGTACGGAAGCGCCCCTCCGTGGAGAGGCGACGCCGCAACGGGTGGCGGTGGCGCTCGTGGATGAGGGCTGCGACCCGGAGACGAACTTCCGGTGCCTGTGCAAGGGCACCGTCGGAGACGCAGCGCCCCACCTCGTGGAGGTGGGCGTGGACCTGGAGGTCCTGAGAGAGCGCGGATGGCCGTGCGTGCCGGGTGACTTCGACCAGGACGGTGAGCAGGACTACGCCTTTCCGGGCGAGGGCTACTCGTGCAACCGGTCTGTCCCCGTGCAGGTGCTCTTCACACGGGGCGGGCACATGAGGGAAGTCCAGACGCTGCCGCGCGAGCTGAGCTGCCTTCAGCGCTACGTCTCCAATGACGCGTCCCTGCCTCCGGGACAGGGCCTGGTCGACTGGGGTGAGGGGAACGCCACCTGGATCTACCGGTTCGACGGCAAGGGCTGGCTCGCCACCTCCCATCTCTCCGAGGCGCACTGATTCGGTACAATCGGGGCACACCGCGCCATGTCCCAGTCCCGCCTCGGTGTGCCGCTCGAACCCCTCTACTCCGACGCGGCATCGCCGCTGCCGAGGCCTCTTGACGATGACGCTGCTGCCCCCTCGTTGGCTTTGTGCCACTGCCCTGCTCGCGCTGAGCACCGCCTGCACCCGGACCACGCCCGCCTTGGCGGTGGAGCGAAACCTCCCCGCGAAGGCGCAGGGTCCGGACGAGTACGTGCTGGCGGATGACGTGAGCGTGCGCAAGCTCGCGCCTGGCGTGTGGCTGCACGTCACGGAGATGACGTTGGAGCCATACGGCCGCGTCCCCACCAACGGGCTCATCATCGAGGACGGTGAAACGTCCTTGCTGGTCGACACGGGCTGGGATGCACGACAGGGCGCGCTGCTGCTCGACTGGGCCCGTGAGACGCTGCGCCGGCCGGTGCGGGCCGCGGTGGTGACGCACTTTCACGAGGACCGGCTCGGCGGTGTTCCGGCGCTCGTCCCGCGTGGCATCCCCGTTCATGGCCTGGAGGAGACGGCGCGGCTTGCCACGTCCGTGGGCCGGCCGGGCCCCTCGGAGACCTTCGCCGACACGCGCACGGTGGGCGCCGTGGAGCTGTTCTTCCCAGGGCCGGGGCACGCGAAGGACAACATCGTCGTGTGGCACCAGGACAGCGGTGTGCTGTTCGGCGGCTGCTTCGTGAAGGACGGCGCCGCGACGAACCTGGGCAACGTGGAGGACTCGGACGTCGAGGCCTGGCCCGCGAGCCTCTCACGCACGAGTCAGCGGTTCCCGGAGGCTCGCGTCGTGGTCCCCGGACACGGGCAGCCCGGCGGGCCGGAGCTGCTCAGCCACACGGAAGCGCTGCTCCGCTGAAGCCGCGAAGGAGGGCAACCGGGCAGGCGCGAGCAGGGCGACGGCGCCTGACCCGCGCGGGCAGGAGCGTTGGCCAACGCACCGTGGTGGGTCGCTCCACGCTCGCTTGTCTGCCGGTGAGGGTCCGTCCCCGGACATTCCCACACAGCGCCAGGGCTCACGGACATGGGCGCGGCTCCGGGCCGTTCCTACCGTCCCGCGGAGAAGCACGGGCCGGTGGGCGCAGGGGATGGAGGGAGACATGAGGCTTGTGGCTGCGGTGTCGCTCGCGATGGTGGCGAGCGCGTGTACCTCGGTGCGAATGGAGCAGCGGGACGGTTGCTGGGTGAAGCAGACCCGGGCCTTTCCCTCCACGCTCAAGGAGGAAGTGGGGCCCTGCGCCCGGCCCGTGCCCGTCTGGTCCGAGGACCGGCTCACGCGGCTGGTGCAGGAGTGCGTGATGCACACGGACTACCGCTGGCAGAGCAGCGCGCTGATGGCGTGGAACCGGAGCGAATCCCTGCCGGAGCGGGAGTCCGAGGAGAAGGTCCTCACGGCCTGCATGTCCCGGGCGGAGACCATCCTGAACACGGAGAAGGGCGCGCTGGAGCAGCGACTGAGCGAGGTGGCGCGGGAGCGGGACACGCTGAAGGCGAGCATCGAGCAGGAGCGCAACCAGCACCAAGCCACCCTCACGGAGCAGCTCACGCGTCATGACGCCAGCATGGAGCGGGCGCGCGACCAGATGCATGAGAGCAACAACCTGCTCGCGGAGGCGCTGGGGGAAGCGGCGAAGAAGCCCGCGCCCTCGGCGGTGGCGACGGCCACCTCCACGTCCAGCAGCGAGGGGCTGGCGAATACGCAGACTGACTCCACTCAGCGCAGCGACGCGGCGCTCCGGGGCGACGTGTCGTCCTCGGCGCGGCGGAGCTCGTCGTCCCAGGGAACACGGAACGCGCCGCCGCCGAGGGTGATGAAGCCCATCATCGACACGGACACGCCGCCCATGTGCGAGCTGTCTTCGTCCGCGACGCTAGCGAAGGCGAATCCGTCGCGCGCGCCCTCGGGGAAGAAGCGGACCGGCGTCCAGACCGCGGCCGAGTGCACGCCGATGAAGCCTGAACCCTCCTTCCTGCCCACCGAGCCGGAGGAGGCCATCCTGGCGACGCCCGCGCAGCAGACCGCGAAGGCGCCCATCCCGCTGGTGCCCCAGGACGCTGACGACGTGAAGTGAAGTCGCTTGGAGAACGGCCGCCCCTTCACACGAAGTGGGCGGCCTCCAGCGTGCTCGCCATCGACGTTGTCAGACTCCACGCCACGACCCGTCGGTCGCCCCCGGCGGAATCCAGAGGTGTCACGGGGCTGTCCCCGGGCTCCCTGCTCTTGACGTGGCGCGCTGCGCCCAGGTTCCAGAGGGGGTGTCCCCGGGTCCATCGCTCGCAGTGGTTTCCTCGCGTCGGACCGCCCGGCCGGGCCTCCGTCAGGTCCAACAGGAAGCAGGCGCCGCAGCCCGCGCCTGCTTTGAACTCGCTCACTGGTAGAGCACAGGTCCCCATCCTGCGGAGAAGGTTCGATTCCTTCGTTCAATCCAGAGGGTTCCGCCGCGAGCTGACGTGAGCGCGGGTCCACCGCTTCCCACTCCTCCCACCGCGATTCCCGGCCTTCCGCCAGGGCGACAGAGCCCCTCCCGAGCCACCAGCGGGAGCCCCTGCCGCCGTCCGCGGAAGGTGCCCGGCGCGCAGGCGCGAGCAGCCAGGAAGCGGCCAGGACAGGCAGTCCGTGCTCATCCGTCCGTGAACGGTGGGGCCCTCACTTTTCAGCAGTGCCCGGGACACGCGCGACAACGCGCACGGAAACGTCCCGGTTCTTCAAGCTCCCCCTGCGGGGGAAAGGAGGTGCGCGATGAGCATCATGCGTGTGGATGTCGGGCAGAACGAACGGGCCTTCGTGCTGGTGGACGAGAAGCCGAAGCGATACCTCATCCCCGGCCGGTACTGGCTGCTCCACCCCTTCCAGAAGGTGCGGCTGGTGCGAGTGAGCACCGAGCAGCCGCTCGCCCAGCTTGACCCGGCCCTCCTGGCCCTCGTGCCGGAGACGGACCTGCAAGTCATCGAGCTCGGCGCCGACGAGCGCGCCATCCTCTTCCACAAGGGCCGCCCCGTGCGGTGGCTCGGCCGGGGCCTGCACCAGGTGTGGACGGTGGAGCGCCTCCCCAGCCGCGAGCGGACGCCCGGCGCGCCCACCGTGCGCGTGGAGCGCGTGGACACCTCGGGTGTCGCCACCACGCCGCTGCGTGACGACGTGCGGGCCCTGGTCCCCGCCGGCGACTACACGGAGGCCACCGCCACCGAGGGCACCGTCGTGCTCCGCTACGTGGAGGGCGTGCTGGACGCCGAGCTTCCCCCGGGCCGCCACGCCGCGTGGACCGTCGCCCACAAGGTGCAACTGGCCGTCATCGACCTGCGTGAGCGCCTGCTCCACGTCACCGGTCAGGAGGTGATGACGAAGGACCGCGTCACGCTGCGCCTCAACCTGTCAGCGGCCTTCCGTGTCTCGGACGCGCGCCGGCTCGCCGTCGTGTCCCGCGCGCCGGATGACGTCCTCTACCTGGCCATGCAGCTGGCCGCGCGCGAGGCCGTGTCGGAGCGCACGCTGGATGAGCTGCTCGCCTCGCGCGAGGCCGTGGCCGAAAGCCTCTTCACCCAGGTGAAGGACCGCGCCCACACGGTGGGCCTGGAGCTGCTGCGCTTCGGCATCAAGGACGTCGTCCTCCCGGGTGAGATGAAGGAGCTGCTCAACCGCGTCATCCAGGCGCAGAAGGAAGCGGAGGCCAACGTCATCATGCGGCGCGAGGAGACGGCCGCCACCCGCTCCATGGCGCAGACCGCCAAGGTGCTGGCGGAGAACCCGCTGCTGGTGCGCCTCAAGGAGCTGGAGGCCTACAAGGACCTCGCGTCCAAGGTGGGCCAGGTGCACCTCGTCCTCGGCGAGGGCGCGGTGCCCACCCTGCAGCTCAAGAGTCACTGACTCGCGAATCAATCTCGGGTTAGCCTCGCGGCCCCACACCCGCGAGGAGCCCGAGATGTCGTCTTCGAACCACTACGTCCCCAACCTGCGCGATATCGAGTTCAACCTCTTCGAGTTCCTCGATATCGGCCGAGCCTCGCTGGGCCACGCACCGTTTGGCGACCTGGACGAGACGGCCGCGCGCCAGATGCTCCAGATGTTCGCCCAGCTCAGCGTCAACGAGCTGGCCCAGAGCTACGAGGAGCCGGAGCACAACCCGCCGAAGCTCGAGAATGGCGAGGTGACGCTGCCGCCGGGACTCAAGAAGGCGATGAATGCCTTCTTCGACGCGGGCATGCACCTGCTGGAGCAGCCGCCGCACCTGGGCGGCATGGGCGCGCCGCCCTCCCTGGGCTGGGCCGCGTTCGAGCTGCTGGTGGGCGCCAACTCCTCGCTGGCCTTCTACACGCTGGGCAACCTGCTGGCGCGCATCATCGACCGGCTGGGCACGGACGCGCAGAAGCAGCGCTTCCTGCCGCACATGCTGGACCGCCGCTGGGGCGGCTCCATGGTGCTCACCGAGCCCGACGCCGGCAGTGACGTGGGCGCCGCCCGCACCAAGGCCCGCCGCGTCTCCGACGACGTCTGGGAAATCGAAGGGGTGAAGCGCTTCATCACCAACGGTGACTCGGACATGTCCGAGAACATCATCCACATGGTGCTGGCGCGTCCGGAGGGCGCGGCGCCGGGCACCAAGGGCCTGTCGCTGTTCGTCGTTCCCAAGTACTGGGTGAACGAGGACGGCAGCCTGGGTGAAGCCAACGGCGTGGTGTGCACCAAGCTGGAGAAGAAGATGGGGCTGAAGGGCTCCGTCACCTGTGAGATGACCTTCGGCGACGGGAAGCCCTGCCGCGGCCTGCTGCTGGGCGAGGTCCACGACGGCATCCGGCAGATGTTCTACATCATCGAGCAGGCCCGCATGGCGGTGGGCGTGAAGTCCATGGCCACGCTGTCCGCCGGCTACGGCCGCGCGCTGGCCTTCTCCAAGGACCGCCTCCAGGGCGCGGACCTGATGCAGGCCCGGGACAAGACGGCGCCGCGCGTGCCCATCTTCCGCCACCCCGACGTGCGCCGCATGCTGATGGCGCAGAAGGCCCACGCGGAGGGCATGCGCGCGTTGTGTCTCTACACCGCGTTCATCCAGGACGGCGTGGAGCGCAAGGGCGGCCACCGCGCCACCGAGGCGGGCGAGCTGGACACGCTCAACGACATGCTGCTGCCGCTGGTGAAGGGCTACTGCTCGGAGAAGGCCTACGAGCTGCTGGCGCTGTCGCTCCAGGTCCACGGCGGCTCCGGCTACCTGCAGGACTACCCGGTGGAGCAGTACATCCGGGACCAGAAAATCGACACGCTCTACGAGGGCACCACGCACATCCAGGCGCTCGACCTGCTCATGCGCAAGGTGGCGCGTGACGGCGGCGCGACGCTCCAGGGCCTTCTGTCCCAGATTCGCGAGACGGCCGAGCGCACTGGCGAGGCGCTGGAGGCCGAGCGCGCCGCGCTGGGCCGCGCGCTGGGCGACCTGGAGACGATGCTGGGCACGCTGATGGGCAAGCTGGGCGAGTCCGTCTACCACGTGGGCCTGCAGGGCAACCGCGTGCTGGCCGCCGTCGCGGAGGTCGTCATCGGCTGGCTGCTGGTGCGCCACGCGGAGGTCGCGCAGGAGCGCATGAAGAGCAACCCCGGGGACCACGCCTTCTACGTGGGCAAGCTCGCCAGCGCCCGCTGGTTCTGCCACGAGGTGCTGCCCGGCGTCGCCCACGCCGCCCGCATGGTGGAGCACGGCAACCTGGACCTGATGGAGGTCCCGGAAGAGTCGTTCTGACGTGGAGGCACCGACGCGAGCCTGGCCACCGGTGCCAGGCCCGCCGTCGCGGCCGGGAGGCGCCCGCTACTTCGGCACCGGCAGCCCGCGCGCCGCCAAATCCCGCTCCACGTACAGCCGCAGGACGTGCATGAAGTCCTGCGCGTTCGTCACCACGCCGAAGGCCTGGTGCGTGCCGCGGTCCTTCAGCTTGCTCACCACGAACTCGGACGAGTCCACGCAGATGGTGGGCAGCTCCCGCAGCGAGCCGTCCTGCTCCGTGACGAACGCCGGCAGCATGTTGCCGGTGGCGATGGCGTGCAGCGCCGTGGCGATCATCACCGCCATGGTGGCCTTCACCGCGTGCTCGCGCATGGCCACCTGCGCCTCCAGGTTGTCCGTCACCACGTCCGGCAGCGGCCCGTCGTCACGGATGGAGCCCGTCAGCACGAAGGGCACGCCATGCACCACACACGCGTGCATGATGCCGTTGGTAATCACCCCAGCGTCCACCGCCTTGGCGATGGAGCCCGCCGCCCGCACCTTGTTGATGGCGCGCATGTGCAGCCCGTGGCCGCCCGAGGTGGCCTCGCCCGAGCCGCTCATCCCCAGCGTGGTGCCGAAGATGGAGGCTTCAATGTCGTGCACCGCCACCGCGTTGCCCGCCAGCAGCGCGCCCACGAAGCCATGGGCGACGAACCACGTCATGTCCGCGCGCGCCCGCGAATGCACCAGCGCCGGCCCCGTCACCCAGATGGGGTAGCCCCCGCGCTCGCGCTCGTCCACCAGCACCCGGGCCATGTGCGCGTAGTCGATGGGCTTCTCTCGGGACACCGCGCTCGTCATGAACTTGAACTCGCCCTCGCCTTCACCCGCGAGGTAGGCGGTGTTCACGTACACGCCTTCGCTGCCGTCCTCCGCGAAGCCCACCACCACGCGCTCGCCCGCACGCACGCGACGGCCTTCGCGAATCCACAGCTCGCCCTGCGCATCCAGCACCAGCGCCCCGTCCATGCGCGGCTCGCGAGGCATGCGCCACGCGCCGCCCACGCGCACGTAGGTGGGCAGGTTCGTCGTGGTGAAGAAGCCCTCCGGCAACACGCCGTCCGCGGGCGCCGGCTGGAAGCGCGCGTCCGGACAGTGGGAGAAGCGCGCGGCCGTGAAGTCAGGATGTGGAATGGAGCTCACCCCGGCACCATGCGCGGAGCCCTGGCCCGCTTCAAGCGCCTCGGCATCCGCGGGCCGCCAGATGTCGGGGGGCGACAGTAACGAGGGGATTGCCCGTCATTACATCTGCGCGCCCACACCCACTCCGCCCGTCCGTGGACGGCTGCTGGCCGGGGCCAGCTCACGACGCAGCAGCTCCGCGTAGCGAGCCGCGGCATGCCGCAGCCGGGCCGCCTCGTCTGGCGCGTGTGCGTCGTAGGACGCGGCGGCCAGCGCATGGTCCCCCAGTTGGAAGGCCAGGTAGGCCTGCCGGTGGAAGCGCAGCAACTCCAGGGGCGGGAGCCGGCCCTTGTGGCGCTCCACCACGGCGCAGAGCGCGGCCAGCTCCTCCGCGTCCAGCGACAGCTCCACCGCCGCGCCCGCCAAATCCCAGGACAGGTCCTGGCAGCCCACCAGGTCATGCGCCCGGTGGTGGTCCACCGCATCCGCCTTGAGCACGCGGCCACCGGGCAACACCAGCCACTCCCACGCATGCATCCGGTTGTCCGTCACCGTCCGGCGCACCATCCGCTCCAGCGCGCCCAGCCGGGGAATCCACACATGGAGCGCCTGCGCCACCTCGCGGCCCAGCGCGACCTCCGTGTTGTAGCGGGCCATCTCCCACAGCTCTCGCGAGGAGGCGCCGCACCCATCCTCCACCCGGCCGAAGTGACGCGAGCGGAAGCCCAGGTACGCCCCCACGCGCGCCACCAGCTCCCAGCGGTCTCCACCGCGCTCCACCGTGCTCAGGGGGCGCGCCTCCTCCAGCCACGGCTGCACCAGGAAGCCGTGCTTGAGCCCCGAGACAGGCACACCCAAGCCCGCGTCCGCCAACACCCGCGTCTGGAGATAGGCGCGCGCGCCATAGGCCCCCAGGCCCGCGAACTTCAGCAGCCACGGCCGGCCGCCCGCGCGCAGCAGGTACTTGCGGCGCTCACGCCAACGGTGCACCGGGGGCCACGCCGCCTTCGGCAGGTCGTGCAGCAGGTGCTTCCGCCAGCCACCCGCGCCCAGGTCCTCCAGCGGCGCGGTCGCCTTGCCCGTCACGTCCTCCACCCAGCTCGCAAGCGAATGGGAGGGCTCGGCCGGCGTCACCATCACCGACTCGAAGTCCACCACGCCACGCTGGGCGCGGCGCCACAGCTCCCGGTGCCTCGGCGTCGCGTGAGGTCCCACGTCACCGCCGTGGCCCGGCAAGAAGTACAGGGACGAAGGCGCCACGCCATGCGCCTCCAGGAACTCGGCCACCGCGCCGAACGACGAGCCGGACCGCCCCGGCCCCTCGTCCACCACCACGAAGCGGTAGCCCGCGCGTGCCTCGTCCACCCACTGCGCGGTCCGCTCGGGTGACAGCGACAACGTGCGCCGGTAGGGATGCCCGCGAGGCCGGACGAAGCACACCGCCTGGGTGCCCAGCGCCGCGGCCACCACGCCCGCCAGCCCCGTGCCGATGCCGCGAATGCCCACGACGCGCCAGGGACCGCCCTGCTTCGGCAGCGCCCGCGCCGACGCCAGGTAGCTCTCCGGGTAGAGGCCTTGAAGCGCATACCCCCGAGGCACCTTGCACCGCACCCGCGGCGGCAGCCCCAGTCCGCCCAGCGTCTCCAGCGCGCTGCCCACCTGAGACAGGTCCGCGCGGAAGCCGTCCGTCCAGGACGCCACCACCGCGTGGCCCAGCGCCAGCAGCGTGGACTCACAGGCCCGCGCCAGCACCGTGTCGCCGTCCTCACCCTGCTGGACCACCTGCTCCGCGTCCAGGACGCCCTGCGCCCACTCCCCCGCGCGGATGAGCAGCGACACCAGCGCCGTGTGACGCGTCAGGCCCGGAGGCAGCGCGTCCACCTCCCACCAGGCGCTGGCCAGCGCACGCGCCTCCGCGGTCGGGTCCACCTCTCGCGGATGTTCTCCGGACACCAGCATCACGGCGCTCCCTCAGTCCTCATTCCCACGGGAAGAGGGCGGCGGCTGGGTCAGGTGGCTGTGCGCAATCGCGGCCAGCGCTTCCAGCGTGGGCACAGCCCACGTCACCGCGTGACGCTTGCGCCAGGCGTCCGCCCACGCCATGAAGGTGCGCAGCTGCTCCGTGCTGGGCGACACCTGCCAGCGCCGCCGCTTCGCCAGGGACAGCGCCTCCAGCGGCGGGTGCCCCAGCGCCACCAGGACGCACAAGGCGAGCAGCGCGCTGCGCCCCACCCCGTGCTCACAGTGGATATAGACTTTGTGGCCCTGGGCCAGCTGGTCCGTCACCCACGCGACGCCGTCATCCAGCCGGTCGCCACGGATGGCCCGGAGGTCCTCGGTGGGCAGGTGCAACAAGGTGATGCCGTGCTCGCGCAGGACGTGCTCGTCGTCACAGGCCTCCACCCGCACGTCCACCACGCAGCGGATGCCCAGCGCCCCCGCGAGGTGCTCCGCCGTATCGATGGGGAAGTGGCCCCCCACCGCCAGCGAAGGCAGCACCCAGTCCAGGTTCAATCTCCGGGGTGGCGCGCTCATGCCGCCCAAGGTAGGGCCGCTCACCGACGCTGGCAGCCTCCGCGGACGCTCAAAGCCCTTTTGAAGTGTTTTCCGACCCATCTCCTGGAAAATCCGCTGGAATCACAGGGGGTTCCGAGGCACTGGCCTTGAAAATCAAGAGGCACGCAACTCCGGGTCTCAGGCTTCGAGAATAGGTGCAAGACGTACATGCGACGCCCCCGCGCCGCCCCACACCCCCCACGGAGC
>NZ_JABXEP010000473.1:0-428 GCF_013372605.1 Myxococcus sp. AM009 | reverse complement strand
GGGCGGCAGCGCGATGATGTATGTGAACCTGCTCTGGATCTGGGGGCACCCCGAGGTCTATATCCTGGTGCTGCCAGCGTTCGGCATCTTCTCGGAGGTGGTGGCCACGTTTTCCCGCAAGCGCCTGTTCGGCTACGCGTCGATGGTGTACGCCACGGTCGTGATCACCGTGCTGTCGTACCTCGTCTGGCTCCACCACTTTTTCACCATGGGCTCGGGCGCCAGCGTCAACTCGTTCTTCGGGATCACGACGATGATCATCTCGATCCCGACAGGCGCCAAGATCTTCAATTGGCTGTTCACGATGTATCACGGCAAGATCCGCTTCGAACCGCCCATGCTGTGGACGATCGGGTTCATGGTGACGTTCGTCATTGGCGGCATGACAGGTGTGCTGCTGGCGGTGCCGCCGGCGGACTTCTCGCTGC
>NZ_JABXEP010000472.1:0-429 GCF_013372605.1 Myxococcus sp. AM009 | reverse complement strand
GCTGAACAAGAAGCTGACCGGCATGTCGTTCCGCGTGCCGACCTCGGATGTGTCGGTCGTCGACCTGACGGTTGAACTGGAAAGCGCTGCCACGTACGCTGAAATCTGCGCCGAAATGAAGGCACAGAGCGAAGGCGCACTGAAGGGCGTGCTCGGCTACACCGAAGACAAGGTCGTCGCTACGGATTTCCGCGGCGATGCCCGCACCTCGATCTTCGACGCCGAAGCAGGCATTGCACTGGACGGTACCTTCATCAAGGTCGTGAGCTGGTACGACAACGAGTGGGGTTATTCGAACAAGTGCCTGGAAATGGCACGTGTGGTGGGCAAGTAATCCAACCAGTACGCAGTCGAAAGAGAACGCGCCTTCGGGCGCGTTTTTTCATCGGCCTGCGGTCCGGGTGAGGTGTCTCCGCAAAACGTTGTCGG
>NZ_JABXEP010000471.1:0-429 GCF_013372605.1 Myxococcus sp. AM009 | reverse complement strand
GCGATCCGCTGAATGCCCTGATGAACATTCCGGCGATCCTTTCCCGCTTCGCAGGCAAAGGCCTGGTGGTGAGCGAGAACGGCTATCTGCGCTGGTATGTGGCTTCTATGGGCATCGGCGCTGTCGTGGTGCTGGCGCTGCTGATGGCATTGCGTTGAGTTTGAGGATTGTGGGCGTTGTCGGTTAACCCGACTTACAAGCAGTAGGCCCGGCAAGCATAGCGCTGCCGGGCAATAACACCCGCAATCCGAAGTGAATGTTCTGTGAGAATTCGTTGAAAATCGGTCCTGAACGGGACTTTAACAAGGAATAAAGATCGCCATGTTATTACCCTGGCTAATATTAATTCCCTTCATCGGCGGCTTCCTGTGCTGGCAGACTGAACGCTTTGGCGTGAAGATGCCGCGCTGGATCGCGCTGATCACTATG
>NZ_JABXEP010000470.1:0-431 GCF_013372605.1 Myxococcus sp. AM009 | reverse complement strand
CGTCTTGAGTTCGTCGCCAACGGTGGTGTGGTCCTTCACCATCCTTTGTGCAAAGGCGCGTACGTCGGGATTACCTGCGCGTGTAATCGCCGCCTGGCTCGCCTGCACCTCTAGCATCCCGGCGGCCGCAGCCTTGGTGACGAAGGTGGTGTCGGACTTGTCCACCGCCGCCCGCGCCACGCTCAGCCCACCGCCAAAGCCAAGTGCAGCTGCCAGAAACAACGCGGCAACGCGCTGCACTCCAATAGGCTGTGTCGATCTGTTCATGAGTCGTCCTCTTGCTCGCATGCGCATCACTTTTCGTTGCTGACGGCCTTCGAAACAGCGGCCGGCGTGTCGTATTCGTCGTCGGGCATGTCGCGCAGCGTCTTCAGTGTGCTGTCAACTGCGCCGTTGGCCTGCGCGGTCTTCACCAGCGCCTGCTTCTTCGC
>NZ_JABXEP010000469.1:0-431 GCF_013372605.1 Myxococcus sp. AM009 | reverse complement strand
CGGCTGCCACCGTCTCGTAGTCCAGCGGCACCACATCGGGCAACTCGTTCATCGCGGCCACCAACTCGCGCAACGAGCTCGCGTGGACGCAGTCCACACCACGATCGATGAATGCCTGCACCGGTCCGGACGGGCCGGCGTGAGCCCGAGAGCGCAACAGCTGGCCCAGGCGCCGACCGGTCAAGTCAGGGTTCTGCTCCTGACCGGACAGCGCGAATTCCTTCTCGATTATCTTGGCATTCAACACGAACCAGGTGTAGTCATGTCCAGACTTGGTGATGTACTCCAATGTGCCGAGGGTGTCGAACCCGGGAAACAACGGTACCGGCAACCGCTTGCCCGCGGCATCCAGCCATAGCGACGACGGCCCCGGAATAATCCGGATACCGTGCCGCGGCCAGATCGGGTCGTAGTTGGTAATGCCTTCGGTG
>NZ_JABXEP010000468.1:0-431 GCF_013372605.1 Myxococcus sp. AM009 | reverse complement strand
CCGCTGCGGCATGCACGCACAGGCGTGGCGGCAGCTCCGCCATGTCGGGCCGGAATGCGCCAACAGCCGCGATGAAGTGATGCGCTCCCCACGCGTAGCCCGCAGGTTGGCTTGGATCCCCCAGATCCGGGAGCACCGGTTGCGATGACGGTGTCGCGGTGATCACCAGAGAAGCCTGCGGCAATGCAGCGCGGGCCGCATCCGCCACGCCTGCCGCATCGCCGCCCGCGAGCGCGGTGGCGTTCATGCCGAGCGCGCGTGCGTAGTCCGCCAGCCCATCGGCGCTTGCAGCCGTGCGCGCAATGATGGTGACGCGACGCGTGCCCAGTCCGAAGCGGAAGGCCTCCAGATGTGCGCGGGCCTGGGCACCGGCGCCGATCAACAGGAGATCTCCCGCCGGCTCAGGTGCCAGCAAGCGCGCCGCCAGCAAC
>NZ_JABXEP010000467.1:0-431 GCF_013372605.1 Myxococcus sp. AM009 | reverse complement strand
CGCTACTTCGTTGCCGTCGCTGAAGAGCTGAACTTCACCCGTGCCGCTGAACGGCTGCACATCGCGCAGCCGCCACTCTCGCGGCAGATTCAGCAGTTGGAAGAGGAAGTCGGCGTGCGGTTGTTCGAGCGCGGCAGCCGCCCACTCAAGCTGACCGAAGCCGGCCGCTTCTTTCACGCGCACGCGCGGCAACTGCTCGCGCAAACGGCCGAACTCGCCTCGATGACACAGCGCGTCGGCCAGATCGAGCGGCGCCTGTCTATCGGCTTCGTGGCATCAACGCTGTATGGGATGCTGCCGAAGGTCATCCGGCGCTTTCGCGCGGAGTACCCGATGGTCGATCTGACCATGCACGAGATGACGACCATGGACCAGATCCAGGCGCTCAAGGACGGCCGCATCGATGTCGGGTTCGGGCGCATCCGCTATGA
>NZ_JABXEP010000466.1:0-433 GCF_013372605.1 Myxococcus sp. AM009 | reverse complement strand
CGTCGAAGACCAGCACCGGCGACTTGCCGCCTAGCTCCATCGAGAATTTCTTCAGGCCGGCGCGCTCCATGATGCGCTTGCCGGTCGTCGTGCCGCCGGTGAACGACACCACCCGCACATCCGGATGGCGCACCAGCGCATCGCCGGCCGTGGCGCCATAGCCTTGCACCACGTTGAGCACACCGGGCGGAATGCCGGCTTCCAGGGCCAGGCGGCCCAGTTGATCCGCTGTCAGGGGCGACAGCTCCGACATCTTGAGCACCGCCGTATTGCCCAGCGCCAGGCACGGCGCCACCTTCCACGTGGCCGTCATGAACGGCACGTTCCAGGGCGAGATCAATGCGCAAACGCCCACCGGCTGATACAGCGTGTAGTTCAGCATCTGGTCATCGACCGGATACGTGCGGCCGTTGACTTGCGTACACACTTCGGC
>NZ_JABXEP010000465.1:0-433 GCF_013372605.1 Myxococcus sp. AM009 | reverse complement strand
GTTCGACACGCCGGCAGACAACCGCGCCGATTCCGTGACGATCTACACGCTGCTCGACGGCCCGAGCATCACGGGTGCATATCGCTTTGTCATGCACCGCACGAAGGGCGTGGTGATGGACATCGACACGGCCATCTTCCTGCGCAAGGACGTCGACCGTTTCGGCATCGCGCCCGCCACGTCGATGTACTGGTTTTCGGAAACCGCCAAGGGCACCGCCACTGACTGGCGCCCCGAGGTGCACGACTCCGACGGCCTCGCCCTCTGGACCGGCAATGGCGAGCGCATCTGGCGCCCGCTGAATGATCCGCCGCGCACGATGGCGTCTGCCTTTGGCGACAACAACCCGCGCGGCTTCGGCCTGCTGCAGCGCGATCGCGATTTCAACAACTACCAGGACGGCGTCCATTACGAGCGCCGCCCGAGCCTGTGG
>NZ_JABXEP010000047.1:0-51785 GCF_013372605.1 Myxococcus sp. AM009 | reverse complement strand
GGTGGGGGCCTCCCGGAGCCCGTCGCGCTTTTTTGCTCGCTCGCGGTCCCGGCGCGGCGGTGGGGCAAGGCTCCCGCCCAGCGCTGGCCAGGCGGGCAGTCAGGACACTCCAGGGACGTGGATGCAGGGTGGCGAGTGAGCAATAGCTTCACCCGAGAGGCCCGTCACAGCGGCGGGGTGGGAGGACGGGCGGGACGGGGCATGCGTCACGGGAGGCAGTGCATGGGGGTGGTATCCGCGCTGGCAGTGGTCGGGGTGCTGCTGACGGCGCAGACAGCGGCGGCTTCGGGGCTCCAGCGGCGCGGCACCCAGGACCCGGAGCGGCTGGCGCCTTTCGGCTTGATGCTGGACGCCAGCGCCCCTGAGGGCGCGGGCCTGTCGCTCTCCTTCCGGCCCATGCGAATGCTCCGGCTCCACGTGGGCGGCACGCACAATGGGGTCCGTCCCGGAGCGCGCGTGGGGCTCACGTTGCTGCCCTGGAAGGGCAGCCTGACGCCCGCGCTGACGCTGGAGGCGGGGCATGCGCGGCCCGCGAATGGTGCGGGCCTGGAGCGGCGCATCGTGGACCGCACGCAGATGCCCATCCATTCACTGGAGCGCGTGGGCTACTCCTACGCGAGCGCCCTGCTGGGCTTCGAATGGCAGGCCCCGAAGCGGCTGACCTTCTTCGTGCGCGGCGGCTTCAGCATCATGCGGCTCTACAGCCCTGGCATCGTCGGCGTGGACGAGCAGTTCCGCGCCGCGCTGGAGCCCGCGAACTTCCACGGCTGGAGCCTGAGCAACATCGAGCCCACCGCAAAGCTCGGCATCCTGTGGTCCTTCGGCTGAGCCGAGGCCGCTGCCTCAGCCCGCGCGCGGCTTAGGACAGCACCGCGTCGAAGAAGGCCAGCACCTGCGCCTCGGCCCAGAAGTGGGGCCTATGCACCTGGCCTCCGACGAAGCCGACGTGTCCACCGTGCGCCGTCACCACGACGCTCAGGTGGGGATTGTCGGCGGCGGCGGGCGGGATGACGGGCAGCTCCAGCATCGGGTCGTCCGCGGCGCTCAGCAGCAGCGTGGGCCTGCGGATGGCGTGCAGCCGGGGACCGGCGGAGGACTCCGCGTAATAGTGGGCGGCGTCGCGGAAGCCGTGCAGCGCGGAGGTGACGGCGTCGTCGAAGGCGCGGATGGTGCGCGCCGCCTCCATGGCCCGGCCGTCGAAGGCGCTCGGGAAGTGGCGCAGCTTGTCGCGCGCCTTCTGCTTCAGCGTCCGCAGGAAGCGCTCGCGGTACAGCCGGTGGAAGGGGCCGCCCGTGTCGAGCTTGCGGCAGCAGGCGCTCAAGTCATACGGCGCGCTGACGGACGCGGCGGCCTCCACGGGCGCGTCGTCGCCCAGCGACTCCAGCAGCCGGCACAGCACATTGGCGCCCAGGGAGAAGCCCACCGCGAACAGCGGGCCGGTGACGCGGGCGCGCGTCTCGTTCAGCACCCGGAGCGCGTCATCGATGTCGCCCGAGTGGTACGAGCGCGCCAGCCGGTTGGGCTCACCGCTGCATGAGCGGAAGTTGAGCGCGGTGGCGCCCCAGCCGCGCGTCCGCGCGCCTCGCAGGATGGCGGTGACGTAGCCCGCGCGGGACGAGCCCTCCAGGCCGTGCAGCGCCACGACGTGGGGCGCGCCCGCCGCGCCGTCGAAGGTGTCCAGGTCGACGAAGTCGCCGTCCGGCAGCTCCAGGCGCTCGCGCCGCAGCGCGGGCACGCGGGTGGGGCGCACGAGCGAGGCGTAGATGGTCTGCGCGTGCTCATTCGCCAGGCCGGGCGCGGGCACGAAGGGCTGGGTGGGCTGGAATCGCACGGCCGGGGGATAACGCCCGTGCGCGGGGACGACAAGCGCTCTTGCCACCAGTCGCGCTAGTCCTTCGCGCCGCCGGGGCGGGGCAGGCTGGCCACGCGGCGGGCCATGCGCATGGAAGCACAGCCCTGCTCGCGCGAGGCCCGGGCCTCCGACTGGAGCCCGAAGAGGCCCAGGTACTTCTCCACGCGCTCCTCCAGCGTGGGCGCCTCGATGAGGGTGCAGAGTTCATCCGCCCGGTAGTCGCGGCAGATGGCGGGCCGCTCCTCGTACACGTCGCAGAGGTTGTCTTCCCGCAGGTGCGGGCAGCGCAGGCCCAGCGGCTTGTCCAGCGCGGCGATGTCGGGCGCCACGCAGCAGGCGCCGCAGCGCGTGCACTCCACGGGCTTGGGGGTGGCGTCACTCACAGGGGCACGACCGTCTTCACCGTGCCCAGGTTCGTCACGGTGAGGCGCGCGCCCTGGCCCTTCTTCCAGGCGAGGAACGCCCGCTCGCCCCGCGGCTTCAGCACGTGCTCATGGGCGCCGTCGTCCTCGTAGCGCAGCCGCACCGTGTACGTCTCCTCGCGGCGCAGCCGGTCCGCGGCGCCCACGGCCAGCTCGGGCCAGCGCGGCGCATCGTCGGTGCCGGACGCCTCCCGGCGCGTCAGCGGCTTCCACTCATGGGTGTCGTAGGTGCACTGGTCGGCGTACACGGGCTCCCGGCGGTAGCGCGTCTCGTCCTGGCAGTCCTCGTAGGACTCGCGGCAGTACCTCGTCACGTCCTCGCACACCTCTTCCATGAAGCCGTTGCCCATGTCCCTGCGGCGGCACTTCTCCTCCGAGCCGCAGGCCACCTTGCGCGACTTCGTCCGGCACACCCGCTCCGTGCCGTCGGGGACGCGGCGGGTGCCTCGCTGGATGGACACGCAGTCGCGGATGTTGGCCACGCCCGCCACCTCGCCGGTGCCGTTGACGGGCATGCGAGGCGTGACGGCGCGCAGCTCGTCGCGCCAGCCCCGCTTCGTCACCCGGGTGAAGCGCTCCTGCACCACGATGCGCTTCCAGGCCGTGCCCGTCACCTCGCCGGGGAGCTCATGCGTCGTGTTGGCCCAGAGCGCGAAGGCGCCGGCACCCAGGCAGCAGAGGAACAGCGAGCCCCAGGCCAGGAGCAGCCGCGCCTTGCGCTTCGGCTTCGCGGGACGTGGCGGCGGCGGCGGTGGTGGCTCGTCGAAGGCCTGGCGTGGGGCGGCCTTCGCGTCGTCGGTGCGCTCGGCGCCGCAGTGCTTGCAGCGCGTCGTGTCGCCCCGCGTGGCCGCGCCGCAGAAGGCGCAGAACCAGTCTTCTCCCGCCTGGGCCAGCGCCAACGCCGACGCGTCGGTGACGCCCTCACGCAGCGACTTCCCGCTGGCCGCGTCCACGCCGCCGAAGTCGAACGCCGACTCCTTGCCCGTCAGCTCGCGCGGGTTGTTGCACTGGGGGCAGCGCTTGTGCCGGGCGCGAATCGACTTCGTGTCACACGAGGTGCAGTTCCACGTGCCCTCGATGATGCGGGTTCTGCGGGCCATTCGCGCATCCTAGCCGGACGCTCATGCCCACAGCGCGCGAGCGAAGGGGATGTCCACGGCGGCGGGCAGTCCCTCGCGCAGGGGCCGCACCATGGGCAGCGAGCCGTCCCGGGCCTCGCGGCTGGCCTCGGGGAGCCGGGCCACCCACGGCATGGTGCCCGGCTCCTCCCACAGCACCACCTTGGACAGCCCGGCCTTGTGCGCCTGGGCCCCCGCGGCCTCCAGTAGCGCGGCGGCGTCGTCCTCGGAGCGCGCGTCCAACATCAGCACCACCAGCTCTCCGTGGCGGGCCACCATCGCCCACAGCGCCGTGGACGCGCCCACCACCGCGCCGCAGGCCCGGGGACGAGGGCGGCGCAGCAGCTCCGCGTAGATGCGCTCGCGCTCCAGGTGCCAGTCCACCTGCGTGGCGTCCGGCCACAGGTAGAAGGGCACCTCCGGCCGCCACATCCGATCGAGCGCCGAGGGCACGTCCGCGTCCTCCAGCAGCGCGTCCACCTTGCGCGTCACGGGCCCATTGCCCACCGGCAGGTGCCAGTCCCAGGCGGGGACCTCCTGGTAGCCGGAGCGCCGGT
Organism: Myxococcus sp. AM009; assembly: GCF_013372605.1. Taxonomy (NCBI): domain Bacteria; kingdom Pseudomonadati; phylum Myxococcota; class Myxococcia; order Myxococcales; family Myxococcaceae; genus Myxococcus; species Myxococcus sp. AM009. The sequence continues at coordinate 47,836 of NZ_JABXEP010000047.1, read as the reverse complement.
AGATGCGAGCGCCCACGTCGGAGTAGAGCACTGCGGCCTGGGCGTCCGGCTCCGTGCGCTCCAGCTCCGCGGCCACCCGGTCCATCAGCCGCGTGGCATGGCCGTGCCCGCGCAGGGCCGGCTCGGTGAAGACGCTGGCGATGACGAAGCTGTCGCCGCGCGTCGTCTGACAGTCGGGGCCGCGCAGGTAGCTGGGGGTGCGGAACGTCTCGCACGAGGTGAGCACCCGGCCGGCGTCGTCGCACAGCAGCCAGGTGCGCAGGGTGTCCCGGCTCCAGGCGTGGGCGCGCAGCCGCTGCTCCCGTTCGAGGAACTGCTCGACGGTGAGCGGCGAGCCCCAGGCGGCGTAGGTGTGGCGGTCTCTCTCGGCCTGCTGTGCTTCGTTGGCGACGACCAGATGCATGGCGTGGCAGGGTAGCCGCGCGCGCGGCGCTTCGCAGCAGCCCTGGAGGGCCCGTGAGGCCTGCCTGCCCTCCGCATTACAGGCGCACCGTGTAGGGGAAGCGAAAGTGGAGCTGAAGGTAGGCCTGTCCCACGTGGAAGATGCCATCGCGCAGGCGCTCGGGCAGGCCCAGGCCTCCCAGCTCCTGCGGGACGTAGAACGCGGACTCCCAGCCCACGCCCAGCAGGAAGCTCTTGGAGAGCTGGAGCTCCAGGTCGATGCCCACCTCCGCGCCGGGCCGCACGAAGTGCGTGTCGGGCAGCGTGTCCGAGTGCATGTAGACGTACGTGAGCAGCAGCCCCGCGCCGAGTGACAGCCGCGCCGGACTGGACGTCAGCGGCACCCCCAGTGACAGCGGCTTCCAGGTGGCGCCGTACATCCCGGTGTCGCGCAGCTTGGGGGAGATGATGAGCGCGTCCGGGATGAGGATGGACGGGGAGATGCGGACTTCATCCAGGCTCTTGGCGTACTTGCGGTAACGCGGGGGCACGCGGCGCTGGTTCTTCTTCAGCCACGCCTTGTCCAGCACCGCCTCCACGGAGAGCTTCAGCCCGGTGTGGATGGGCTGGTCTTCGAACACGGGGCCGAAGAAGGCAAAGGCCGCGGGCCCCACCCCCACGTCCACCGGGACGGTGACGCGCTGGGCGGAGGCCGCGGCGGGGACGAGCAGGGCGCAGAGCAGCAGGAGCGGTGCGGGGCGCAGGGGCATGGGGCTTCTTCTTTCAAGCGCCACCTGCGAGGCGGTGGGAACGGACCCACCCGGTGTGGCGGCGCGGGACGTGTCCGAATTTGACCATTAAGCCATTGAAGCGCGGAGGGCCTTTGAAGCAGGAAGGCGGCAGGCTTTTCGCCGGCGCCGTTGACCTGGAGATTCGATGCTTTCCGCTGCCTTCTTGATTGCCACGTCCCTGCAGGCCCAGACGCCTGCGCCCGCTCCCTCCACGCCGCCGGCTCCCGCCGCCGAGGCCGCGCCCGCCGCGCCCCTCAGCGTGGAGGAGCGCGCCGCCGCCGCCGCCGAGCGCGCCGCCATCGCCGCTGAGCGCGCCGCCGAGGCCAGCGTCCGCGCCGCCGAGGCCGCCGAGCGCGCCGCCGCCGTCACCGCGCCGCCCCCGGCCCCGGCCCCGGCCCCGGCGCCCGCCACCGACAAGAAGCAGGGCGAGTGGGACGTCACCGTCGGCCTGGGCCTCATCTCGCTGACGGGCAATGCCTCCACCCTGACGGTGAGCGGCCTGGCCAGCGCCCAGCGCACGACGGACAACTGGATTTACGCCATCAAGTCCTACGGCTCCTATGGCCGCAGCCGTCCGCCCGAAGTCACGGGCGAGGAGGCCGTGTCCCAGGTGGTGGCGTTCAACGCGGGCCTGGAGCTGCGCGGCGACCGGCGCTTCACCGAGGTCATCAGCGGCTACCTGCTGGCGGGCGCGGAGACGGACCACGTGAAGAGCGTGGAGTCGCGCACCTTCGGCGAAGGCGGCCTGGGCGTGCTGTGGTGGGATGAGAAGAAGGAGAAGGGCCGCGAGTCCTACCTCCGCACGGACGCCGCCTTCCGCTACGCCAACGAGACGCGCTTCCAGTACTACCCCACGCGGATGGACCTGCCGGACGTCGACCTGGGCGGCCCCCGCTTCGGCGCGGTGTTCCGCTACGGCCTGGCGCAGAACGTCACCTTCAAGGAGGACGTGGAGGTGCTGGTGAGCGTCATCGGCGACTCGCGCATGCTCTTCAACAGCCAGACGCAGCTGTCCGTGGGGCTCACCAAGAAGCTGTCGCTGGGCACCAGCTTCCTGGTGAAGCACGACAGCGCGCCGCCCCCGGGCAAGGTGTCCACCGACACCGCGCTGGCGCTGAACTTCGAAGTGATGCTGTAGCCCGCAAAAGCAACGCGGCGCCGGGGGAGTCCCTCGGCGCCGCGTGCGGGTGGCGTGGGGCGGTGGGCCGCCCCGGCTGCCTTACTGCTTGGGCGCGCCGGACTCCTCGCCCATCTTCCCTTCCTTGCGGAGGCCGCCGCCGTAGCGGCCTTCCTCCGCGTCCGCGCCGATGTCGATTGCCTGCAGGTCGCTGTACGTCGAGCCCGGAGGCGTGGCGCCGCGGTAGCGGGTGCCCAGGTCCACCAGCGGAATGGCGAGCATCAGCAGCACGAAGAGGATGGAGACGGCGAAGACCAGCCGGTTGGCGCCGCGGTGGTCAATCAGGTGCATGAAGTACAGCAGCACCAGCGTGCCCTTGGTGGAGGCGATGACGAGCGCCAGCACCAGGCCCCACGTGGGGATGTGGATGCGGCCGGTGAGGACCGTGACGACCGTCAGCACCAGCAGCAGGCCCCAGATGAGCCAGTAACGGCCCGCTCCGTGGTGCTCCTCGCGCATGTTCTGTTCTTCTTCCCGGGATTCGTTGGCAATGCCCATGGTGGAGGAACCCTTCAAACGAGGTACAGCATCGGGAAGAGGAAGATCCACACCAGGTCGACGAGATGCCAGTACATGCTGCCCAGCTCGACCATCGTGTAGTTGTTCGGCCCGAAGTCAGCCTTCTTCAGCGCGCGGACCATGGAGAAGGCCAGCACGATCATGCCGATGACGACGTGCAGACCGTGCAGGGCCGTCGAGCAGAAGTAGACCGTGAAGTACAGGGGCACGCCCGGAAGCTGGATGCCCTCATACGAGTAGAAGCGGCCCGGCAGCGTGCCAATCTCGAACTTGTGGTGGTACTCGAAGTACTTGATGACGAGGAAGCCGACGGCCATCACCAGGGTGAGGGCAATCTGCACCGCGACCATCTTGTTCTTCCCCTCCTTCGCGTAGTGCACCGCGAGCGCCGCGGTGAGCGAGGAGGTGATGAGCACCACCGTGTTGATGGTGCCCAGCGTCAGGTCCAGGCTTCGGCTGGCGGCGGCCCACGCCTCCGGGAAGAGGAAGCGGTAGACGCCGTAGCAGATGAAGAGGCCAGCGAAGAGCAGGATTTCCGTCGCCAGGAACAGCCACATGCCCAGGCGCGCGGCGTGGTTCTGCACCTCCAGCGACGCGAAGTGGCCGGCGAGCCGGGGGACGGGCAGGGCGCCCCCGGCGGCGTGAGAGCTAGACTGCATCGGGCACCTCGGCCTTCTTGGGGTCCACGTAGAAGTGGGGCTCCTCCGGGAACACCGGCTGCGGCCCCACGAAGTTGTGGGTCGGCGGCGGCGACTCGGACATCCACTCGTAGCCCTTGCTGCGCCACGGGTTCTTGCCGGACGCCTTGCCGTAGACCAGGGCGTACGTCAGGTACATCGCGATGATGATGAACCCGAACGCCAGCAGGGACGCGCCCGCCGTGGAGGCCACGTTCAGCGCCTGGAAGCGCTCCGGGTACTCGTAGTAGCGGCGCGGCATGCCGTTGTTGCCCAGGAGGAACTGGGGGATGAACGTGGCGTTGAAGCCCAGGATGATGAGCGCCGCGGACACCAGGCCCCAACCCTCGTGGTACGTGCGCCCGAACATCTTCGGGAACCAGTAGTGGAGGGCGGCCAGGAAGGCCATGATGGTCGCGCCCACCATGATGAAGTGGAAGTGCGCCACCACGAAGTAGGTGTCGTGCCACGGGACGTCCAGCGACACCGTGCCCAGCGCGATGCCCGTCATGCCACCGAACACGGTGAAGAACAGGAAGCCGCAGAAGTAGGCGAAGGGCGTCCTGAAGTCGACCGCGCCCTTGTAGACGGTGCCCACCCAGTTGAAGACCTTGATGGCGGTGAACACACCCACCAGCATGGTCAGCACGCCGAACAGACCGCCCGTGAAGGTGGACTGGCCGGACACGAACATGTGGTGGCCCCAGGCGAAGAAGCCGACGAAGGCGATGCCCAGGCTGGAGTACGCCACCGCGCGGTAGCCGAAGATGTTCTTGCGGCTGTAGGTCGCGACGACCTCGCTCATCACGCCGAAGGCGGGGAGCACCATGATGTACACGGCCGGGTGGCTGTAGAACCAGAACAGGTGCTGGAAGAGCACCGGGTCACCGCCGCGGGCCGGGTCGAACATGCCGAACCCGAACAGGTTCTCCACCGTCACCAGGCACAGCAGCAGACCGATGACGGGCGTGGCCAGCACCTGGATGCAGCTGGTGGCGTAGATGGCCCACACGAACAGCGGCATCTTGAACCAGGTGATGCCCGGCGCCCGCATGGTGTGGCACGTCACGATGAAGTTGATGCCCGTGACGATGGAGCTGAACCCGATGATGAACGCGCCGAACAGCACCGGCGCCACCGTGGTCGTCGTGTGCGCGCTGTACGGGGTGTAGAACGTCCAGCCCGTGTCCAGGCCGCCGTTGAGCATGCCCCACAGCGCCAACAGCGCGCCGGCCAGGTAGATGTAGAGCGACAGCAGGTTCAGCCGGGGGAAGGCCACGTCCTTGGCGCCCAGCATCAACGGCAACATGAAGTTGCCGAAGACGGCGGGGATGGCCGGAATCATGAACAGGAAGATCATGACCAGGCCATGGAGCGTGAACGTACGGTTGTACGTCATCGCGTCCATGATGGTCGGGCCCGGCGTCAAGAGCTCCACCCGGATGAGCAGCGCGAAGATGCCGCCCACCAGGAAGAACAGCAGGACCCAGAACAAGAACATGAGCCCGATACGCTTGTGGTCAACGGTCAGCAGCCACGACTTGATGGTGGTGCCGTCGACCAGGTAGTTCGGGTGATGGTCGTGATGCTCCTCGGGCGCGGGGGTGGCGCCCGGGGCTGCGATGCTACTGGATGGCGTCATAGGCGGGTCCCTCGGAGGCGCCCTCGCGGACGTTCGGAGTGCGAAGCGACTTGATGTACTCGACGATGGCGGCCGTCTCCGGGCCCTGCAGCTTGCCCTGGTAGGTCGGCATCACGTTCTGGTAGCCCGCCACCAGGTGGGCGCCCGGGTCCATCATCGACTGGGTGATATAGGCCTCGTCCACGCGGATGCTCTGGCCGTCCTCGAGCTGCTCCACGCGGTCATACATGCCCAGGAAGGTGGGGCCGATGTGCTGCGAGCCGTCCACCGAGTGGCACTTGAGGCAGCCCTGCGTGCCCGCGAGCACCTGGCCCTGCTCCACCATGCGCGCCACCGGCGGCACCAGGGAGTTGTCCGCCAGCGCGTCCTGACGGTCCTGCAGGCGGCCGCGGCGCTGCTCCTGGATCCAGTTCTCGTACTCCTCCTGCGGGAGCACGACGACCTCGGCCAGCATCTTCGAATGCGACAGGCCGCAGTACTCGGTGCACAGCACCTGGTACGTGCCCGGCTTGGTCGCCTCGAACCAGATCTGCGTGTAGCGGCCCGGCAGCGCATCCATCTTGATGCGGAAGGCCGGCACGTAGAAGGAGTGCAGCACGTCACGCGAGGTGATGAGCAGACGCACCGGGCGGTTGGCCGGCACGTGCAGCACGTTCACCCCGTTGGGGCCCTCCGGGTAGGAGAACTTCCACATCCACTGCTTGCCCATGACGTAGACGTCCATCGCGTCCTTGGGCGGCGTGGTGACCCACGTGAAGTCCCGGAACCCGATACCGAACCAGGCCAGGAAGAACACGAGGGGAACGGAGACGAAGAGGAACTCCGTCTTCAGGGTGGGGACGACGTACTCCGTCGCCTGCGCCGGGAGGCGGCGGCGGTAACGGAAGAAGAAGAACAGGGCCGCCAGACCGACCGCCGTCGACATCACCATCGTCGTACCCACGACGAAGTGATGCAGCGTGTCGATGCGCTCCGCGAACGTGGACGCGGCCTCCGGGAGGAACAGGATATCGTTGAGAAGCTCGCTCATGCCGCCGCGCCTTTCTTCAGCTCGCGCCTCCAGAAAAAGATCAGCATCGTCGCCAGGGCGCAGAACACGGCAATGCCGCCCAGGCGGATGAACCCGAAGATGTAGAAGCCATACCGCCGACTGGCGGTGTCATACTTGAAGCAGGACAGGATGATCTGATCGAAGCTGGTACCCACGCGGCCATTGGCCGCCTCCAGCAACGCCAGCTTCATGTCCGAGGGAGGAAACGTCGTCCCGTAGAGATACCGGGAGATGCTGCCCTCCGGCGTGAGCACGTGCACCACGGCCGCGTGGGCGTACTGCTTCGTGCTCTCGTCGTAGGTGTATTTGAAGCCCAGGGCGTCCGCGAGCCGGCGAACCTCCGCGTCCGTCCCCGTCAAGAAGTGCCAGGGGGCCGTCTCCGGCTTGCCCATGGACTGCAGGTGCCGCCGCCGACGCTCCAGGCTCTGGGCCGGGGTGTCTTCCGGGTCGATGCTGACGGTGACGGCTTCGTAGTCCTTGCCCAGCTCGAGCCCGAGCTCCTTCATGGACTGCACCTGGGCGTTGAGCACCAGGTTACAGAGCATGGGGCAGTTGTAATAGACGAGCGTGAGCAGGGTGGGCAGCGACTTCGGCACCACGTCGCCCAGGCGCACCTCGCGCCCGGAGGCGTCGAGGAAGCGGGTGTCCATGGGCACCAGCTCCCCCAGGTGCTCCTGTACGTCCACACCCTGGATGGGGGGCGGCAGGTCCCGCTGCGCCTCCAGGATGGCCCGGGGCGTCTTCCCGGCACCCGGCATGGCGGAGGCCGGCACCGAGACGGCCAGCACCAGCGCCGCCGCGGCGAGCAAGCCCGCGCGGCAGGCGCGCGGAAGGATGTAGGAGCAGGTGGACATCATTGCAGGACGGCTCTTACGACAGGGGAGCGGTGATGGCTACTGCTGCGGCGACGGAGGCGTCTGCCCGGGAGCGGGCTCCGGGGCGGGAGCCGTCTCCGGAGCGGGCGCGGGGGGCGGGTTGCGCTTCTGCTCGATGACCGTCTTCATCGCGGCGTCGATGGCGGGGTGCTGCTTCACCCCCGGCTGGTCACCCCAGCCGGCGCGCAGCGCCTGGTCCTGGCCGCTGAGCTTGTCCTCGGCGTGCCAGTCCTGCTCGAACAGGCGCTGGTTGACGATGCCCACCTCGTACTGGCCCATGGCCGCGGGACGCGGCGGCGGACCGTCCGGCTGGATGTCGGCCATGGTCCGGACCTGGATGTAATAGGCCCAGACGATGCCCACCGCGAAGATGACGAGCGAACCCACGCCGATGCCCACCACCTTGCCCATGACCAGGTGGTCTTCTTCGGCCGCCACACCGTGCGCGCCGACGATGACGCGCGACTCGAGCTCAACCTGGGTCTTCTTCATGGCTGCACGTACCTCAAGGACTCGGCGATGTAGGGGTCCTTCACCGTCAGCGTGTACTGGCCACGCGCCAGGAGGAGGGCCGTGCCCACCGCGATGCCGCCCACCCCGAAGAAGGCCGTGAGCAGCGACCAGTGGAACGTCGGGCCGGCGTCACCCGTCAAGGCCGGCCACACCAGCCAGTACAGGTCCACCGCGTGGATGACGAGCAGGTACACCGCCACCACCGCCAGCTTCCGGGGCTGCAGCTTCAGGTTGCGCGACAGCAGGATGAAGAAGGGCAACAGGAAGTGCAGGAAGAACAGGGAGATGGACAGCGGCCGCCACGCGCCGAAGATGCGCAGGCCGTACCAGGGCGCCTCTTCCGGGATGTTCGCGATCCACACCAGCATGAACTGGGAGAAGGCGATGTAGGCCCAGAACGCGGTGAAGGCGAGCATCAGCTTGCCGAGGTTGTGGAAGTGGTCCAGCTTCACGACGCTGCCGTAGAGGTCCTTGCCCTGAGCGTTCACCGTGACGATGGTCAGGATGCAGAAGGCCGCCAGGAAGCTTCCGGCGAAGTAATAGACGCCGAAGATGGTGGACTGCCAGAGCGGCGTGAGGCTCATCAGCCAGTCGAAAGAAGCGAACGTGATGGTGAGGGCAAGGAAAGGCAGCACACCCGGGGAGAACTTGCGCTGCTTCACCGTGAAGTCGAGCCCGCCCAGGGTGTCCTGCTTCAGGCTCCAGGTCCGCAGCCGCCAGGCCGCGAACGTCCACAGGCCGAAGTAGATGATGTGGCGGACGCCGATGCCAATGGGCAGGTGGTTGTTCAGGTAGCCGTGCTGCTTGTGGCTCAGGTGCTCCAGCTCCAGGCCGGAGTAGCCCTTCGTCAGCTCGGAGCCGGGCCACCAGGGGTAGAGGTAGGCGGCCATGGCCAGCAGCGGCAGGGCCAGCACGAAGAACACCGGAATCACCGCGGAGGCCGTCTCCATCGTCCGGCGCAGCACGATGAGCCACTTGGCCTTCGCCGTGTGGAAGATGGCCTGCATGATGAGGAAGGCGACGCTGATGCCCACCCAGTAGGTGAAGCCAATCAGGTAGGCGTGGGCCGTCTCACCCTTGGCGTCCGTGGCGAAGAAGCCGCCCAGCGTGGCCAGCAGGCCGAGCACGCCCACGGCGAACGCGGGCACCATCAGCTTCGGCGTGCCGTTGTAGGGCTCGAAGCTCGTGTGCGAGTTGGTGACGGGGGGACTCATCGGTTCTCCTGCGGAACGGGCTGCTGGCCGTCCGTGCGGGTATTGCGGGCCGTCTGGAGCGCGCGGACGTAGGCGACCACGGCCCAGCGCTCGCGCAGGTCGAGCTCACCGGAGAAGGACGGCATCACGCCGTAGCCCTCGTTGATGGCCATGTAGAAGTGGCCGTCCGGCTTGCTCTCCAGGTCCAGCAGCGAGGGAGGCAGGCGCAGGGCCATGTTCTCCGCGACGATGCTGTTTCCATCACCGAGCACGCCGTGACACTGCGAGCAGACGATGTTGTACTTCTTCTGACCCAGGGTCAGCAGGTTCTGGTCCACCGTGACGGGCAGGTGGGCCACCGGCTGGCCGTCGCTGCGGCCGGTGAGGGCCACCTGGCGCTGCATGGGGTCCTTGAGCTCGGGGAGCCTGTCGAAGCGCTCACGCGGAACCGTGCCCGCGGGAGGCGTGCGCATGGCGCGGCCGTCCGCCCAGAAGTCGGACGCTTCGTAGACCTCGTACTTCGCCTGGTGCTCCATGCGCTGGAGGAACTCCGAGCTGACGTTGCAGCCCGTGAGCGCGGCGAGTCCGGCGGCGGGGATGAGCCACCTCATTCCTTCTCTCCCGTGACGAGGGTCACCTGGGTCGCGCCCAGGGCCTTGAGCTGATTCATGACCGGCGCCGCGTCCGTGCCCGTCGCCTGGGGAACGCTCAGCCAGTAGCCGTGCGTGGAGGCGGTGCGGAAGTCCTCGGACTCGAAGACGGGGTGGTACGGCTGGGGCAGGCGGCTGAGCCCCAGCAGACCGAAGAAGATGCCGAAGGCGGCGAACAGCACCCCCAGCTCGAACGTGATGGGGACCCACGCCGGCAGCGACAGCAGCGGTCGGCCGCCGATGTTGAGCGGGTAGTCGATGGTGTTCATCCAGGTCTGCATGGCCAGCGCCGTGGCCACGCCCGTCAGGCCGCCGCACAGGGCGATGAAGGGCACGCGCGAGGGCGGCAGACCCAGGGCCTCCGAGCCGCCGTGAAGCGGGTACGGAGAGTAGGTGTCCATTCCCTCGAAGCCCTTCTCCCGCATCTGGCGGGTGGCATCCACGAGGGCGTCCGGCGTCGGGAACTCGGCCAGGACCCAGGATTCGAGAACGGTGGCTTCCATGGCTCTAGTGCGCTCCGTGGGTGTCGGCGCCGTGGTGGGCGTGAGCGGCGTGCTTGAGCTCCAACTGCAGCTCCTTCACCTCGCTGATGGCGACCGCGGGCACGAACTTCAGGAAGAGGAGGAACAACGTGCCGAACAGGCCCAGGGTGCCCACGTAGATGCACCAGTCGACCCACGTCGGCGTGTAGATGCCCCAGGAAGACGGCAGGAAGTCCTGGCTCAGTGAGGTGACGATGATGATGAACCGCTCACACCACATGCCGATGTTCACCGCGATGGACGCGACCCACATGATGGCGATGTTGGTGCGGGCCTTCTTGAACCAGAAGATGTTCGGGGTGATGACGTTGCATGCAATCATCAGCCAGTACACCCCGGCGTAGGGGCCGGTGGCGCGGTTCACGTAGAAGGTCCACATCTCGTACTGGTTCTGCGAGTACCAGGCGACGAAGTGCTCCATCAGGTACCCGTAGGAGACGAGCAGGCCCGTCGCCAGGATGACCTTGTTCATGTTCTCCAGGTGCCGGTCCGTAATCACGTCCCGCAGGCCCAGGTACTTGCGGGCGGGGACGATGAGGGTGATGACCATCGCGAAGCCGCTGAACACGGCGCCAGCCACGAAGTAGGGCGGGAAGACGGTGGTGTGCCAGCCGGGCAGCAGGGAGACGGCGAAGTCGAACGAAACGATGGTGTGAACGGACACCACGAGCGGCGTGGAGAGGCCGGCCAGCAGCAGGTACGCGATCTTGTAGTTGTGCCAGTGCCGACCGGAGCCGCGCCAGCCGAGCGCGAACAGGCCGTAGAGGGTCCGCTGCAGCTTCGTCTTGGACGAGTCACGCAGCGCCGCCAGGTCCGGGATGAGGCCCACGAACCAGAAGAGCGCGGACACCGTGAGGTACGTGGAGATGGCGAACACGTCCCACACCAGCGGCGAGCGGAACTGCGGCCACGCGCCCAGGGTGCTGGGGTAGGGGAACAGCCAGAAGGCGAACCAGGGGCGGCCGGTGTGCAGCAGGGGGAACAGGCCGGCGCACATGACGGCGAACAGCGTCATGGCTTCGGCGAACCGGTTGATGCTCGTGCGCCACTTCTGCTGGAAGAGCAGGAGGATGGCGGAGATGAGCGTACCGGCGTGGCCGATACCGACCCACCAGACGAAGTTGATGATGTCGAACGCCCAGCCGACGGGCTGGTTGTTGCCCCACACGCCGATACCGCGGGCCAGCGTGTAGGTGACACCGATGACGAGCAGGCCCAGGGCGCTGAGCGACAGGCCGAAGAGCATGAACCAGCCCTTGCCCGGCTTGCGCCAGACATGGTCCAGCAGCGTCTCGTTCAGGGACGCGTCGTCATGGTGCGGCGCGACGAGGGGCCGCGGCTCGAGCGGATCGAGGGCAGCGTTGGCAGCGGTTTCAGCCATGGCTCAGTGGCTCCCTTGGTTCGCGGCGGCGGACGCGGCGGGCTCGAGGGCGGGGTTGGGATTTCGGACGCGGATGAGGTGCGCGGTGCGCGGGCGGGTGCCCAGCTCGTGGAGCAGCTTGTACGCGCGCTCATCTTCGTGGAGCTGCGTGACGCGCTGCTGCTTGTCGTTGAGGGAACCGAAGGTGATGGCCTGCGTCGGGCAGGTCTGCTGGCAGGCGGTCTGCAGTTCCTTCTCGTTGATGACGCGCTTCTCCACGCGGGCGTCGATGCGCACGCGCTCGATGCGCTGGACGCAGTACGTGCACTTCTCCATCACGCCGCGGTTGCGGACGGTGACGTCCGGGTTCATCAGCATCTTCTCGGTGGCCGTCTTGTCCGCCGTGTAGTGCAGGTAGTTGAACCGGCGCACCTTGTACGGGCAGTTGTTCGAGCAGTACCGGGTGCCGACGCAGCGGTTGTACACCATGTCGTTGAGGCCCTCGTCCGAGTGCACGGTGGCGTTCACCGGGCAGACGTACTCGCAGGGGGCCTTCTCGCAGTGCACGCACATCACCGGCTGCATCACCATCCGGGGGTCGCTCTCGCTGCCCTCGAAGTAGCGGTCGATGCGCAGCCACTGCATCTCACGGCTGACGGAGACCTGCTGCTTGCCCACGACGGGGATGTTGTTCTCCGCCTGGCAGGCAATCACACACGCGCTGCACCCGGTGCAGCGGGACAGGTCGATGGCCATGCCCCACTTGTAGCCCTGGGGGTTGCTGGGGCCCTTGTCGTAGTCGAAGGCCGGCAGGTTGTCCTGGACGCCGAACTTCAGCTCGCCCTTGACGCGGTGGAGCGTGTGCTCCGTCGCGGTGGACGGGTTCTTCAGCTCGGACAGCGGCATGTCCAGCGCCAGCGGGCGGTTCTCCATCCGCCAGTGCGTCTGGGTCAGGCTGAACTTGTAGCTGCCGCGCACCTTGGTGAGCGTGGCGCCGCCGTCGAACCAGGGCGCCTTCAGGGTGCGCACGGCGTTGGCGTTGAAGCCCACCGCCTTGGCCACCTGCTCGTGCAGGCCGTCGCGGCCGTAGCCCAGCGACATCGTCACGGTGTCGTTGGCGTGGCCCGGCGTAATCCACACCGGCACGGTCAGCTTGCGGCCGCCGTAGCTCAGCTCCGCCAGGTCACCGGGCTCCAGGCCCAGGCCCTTGGCGGTCTCCGGGCTCAGCAGCGCGGCGTTGTCCCAGGTCATCTTGGTGATGGGGTCCGGGAGCTCCTGCAGCCAGGAGTTGTTGCCGAAGCGGCCGTCGAAGATCTTGTAGTCGTAGACGAAGTTGATCTCGAGCTCGCCCGCGGCGGGAGCCGAGTAGCCCGTCACCAGCGCGGAGGCGGCGCCGAAGTCCGGAGCGCCCTGCACCGGGGCGGCCTGCGTGCCGGGGATGGCGCCATCCGACACCCAGCTCTCCCAGCGGGCCTCGAAGTCACCCTGTCCTTCGGCCTGACCCTGCCAGTAGTCGCGCAGCATCTGGTACGCGGGGCGGTAGGGCTCGTCGAGGAACATCGCCAGCAGCTCGGACTCCGCCACGCCGTTGTAGAGCGGCTGGATGAGCGGCTGGGCAATGGCCACGGTGCCGTCGAACGAACGGCCGTCGCTCCACGTCTCCAGCGGGTGCGCCGCGGGGACGAACCAGTCGACGTACTGGCTGGTCTCGTCCTCGTAGAGGCCCGTGTAGAGGACGGTGAGGTTGCCACGGTTGGGGTTGGTCGCCGGGTCCAGCAGCTCCTTCAGGCCCGTGTCCGCCGGAACCGAGAACACCGGGTTCCAGCTGGTGATGACCAGCGTGTCCACGCGGCCGGCCGTGAGGTCCTCCACCAGCGCACGGACCTGGCTCAGGCCCTCCTGCTCCGCGATGGACGACTGCACGTACTTCACCGTGGTGCCGGTGTTGCCCAGCGCGGCGTTGATGGCGTGGGCCAGCGCGTGGACCGCGGCCGGCTGACGCTCACCCGCGACCACCAGGCTGCGGCCAGGACGCGCGCCGCGCAGGTCCGCGACGACCGCCTGCACCCACTTGTCGTGGTCCGCCTTCAGCGACGCCTTGCTGGCGGCGGCGCCAGCCAGCGAAGCGGCGGGGCCCCCCACGGCCTGCGCCACCGCGGCGGCGACCGCGAGCACTTCCTGCGACTTCACGCGCAGGCGGTGGTCGGCCATGCCGCCGGTGATGGAGAAGCGGGCCTCGGCCACGTAGAGCCGGTTGAGCGGGCCGTTGTTCGGGTCGCGGCGGTTGGCGAACTGGCGCGCGTAGGCCAGGTTCTCCGGGCGGCTCTCCAGGAAGTCCGCGTCCAGCGCCAGGACGATGTCCGCCTGGGCGAAGTCGTAGATGGCCGTGACGGGCTGTCCGCCGAAGAGCGCGCGGGCCGCCTCTGCCTGCGTGTCGTGCGTCTGCGCGGTGTAGCTGTGGAAGCGCGCGTTCGGCAGCTTCTTCAGGATGCGGTTGCGCAGGTCGCCGGTCAGCGGCGAGTTGCCGGGCTCGGACAGGAAGCGCACGCGGCTGCCACCGTCACCGGCGGAGGCCTTGTTGGCGCGGTTGGCCAGCTCCTCGCGCAGGACGCGAAGGGCGCGGGGGCTCTTGCCCTGACGGAGCACGCGGGCGCGGCTCGGGTCGTACAGGGACAGCAGGAACGCCTGCTCCCAGGGGCCCGCGGCGCCCTGGTTGACCGGGTGGTCCGGGTTGCCCTCGATCTTCACGGGGCGACCCTCACGGGCGGTGATGAGCAGGCCGGAGGTGTGACCGGCCAGCGTCATGCCGGACGCGTAGTGGAGCGGGTTGCCCGGGACGAGCTCGGGAGGCGTCTTGGTGTACGGCAGGAGGCGCTCATCCACCGGACGGGTGCTGCACGCGGTGGCGCCGGCCAGGGCCAGCGAGGCACCCAGCAGGTGCATGAACTCGCGGCGGGCGAAGCCGGTGGGCGCCAGGTCCGCGCCGGCGGGGAACTCCGGCCGCGTCTCTTCCAGGTAGTCGGGCGCGCCGAGCTTCTCCTCCAGGCTGCGCCAGTACGTCTGGCCATAGCCGGGCTCGGAGGAGGAGGCATTGGCGGCCGCGTGCTCGAGCGCCTCGCCGACAACGTCGGACGCGGCGGCGGGCCGGTCCGTGACGACCGGGAGCGCGAAGGAGGAGGGGGTGTCCTGCGACGGGGCGCCGTCGCGCTTCGTGTTCATCGGTGGCATGTGGAGCAGCTCTCGCGCGAGTGGACGTCGTACGCTTCTGCCAACTGGCGGCCAAGCTCAGCGGCCTTGGCCTTGTCTTCGGGCGGGGTCCACGTCATGGACGTGATGAACTCCGCAGGACGCAGGTGGGGCTCCGGATTGCGGTGGCAATCCAGGCACCAGGCCATGGTGAGCGGCGCGGCCTGCTCCACGGCGGCCATCTGGTCGACGCGGCCGTGGCAGGTGGCGCAGCCGACGCCCTTGGCCACGTGGATGGAGTGGTTGAAGTAGACGAAGTCCGGCAGGTTGTGCACGCGGACCCAGGGGATTGGCTGGTCGGAGAAGAACGCCTTGCGGACCTCGGTGAGGTACGGGCTCTTGTTCCAGACCTGTGCGTGGCAGGACATGCACACCGTGGTGGAGGGGATGCCCGCGGAGGGCGACTCCTCGACCGTCCAATGGCAGTACCGACAGTCAATCTGCTCATCACCCGCGTGGTGGCGGTGATCGAACTCGATCGGCTGTTCAACGGGCCGCTGCTGGCCAGTGACGTACGGCGAGCGCACGTAGGCCATGAGACCGCCGATGCCGATGGCGGGCACGGCAAGGAGCGCCGCGGCTGACAGCCGCGACACCGTGTTCGTCCAACGTGGGAAGAGAGGGCCGCTCATACCAGGACCATGGGCAAGGGGGCTTCGACAGAAGCAGTGACGGGAACGAAAGGCGAGGCGTGGGCGTTGCCGGGCGCGGGCGTCCCGGTGATAACGGGCGTCATGCCGGGAGCCCTTGCCTTGGTTGCACCGGGCGCAGGCCAGGCCCAGGTTGGTCAGCGCCTCGGTGCCCCCGGCCGTCTTCGGGAGGATGTGCTCGATGGTGGCGCGGCTGATCGGCTCGCCATCCAAGCCGACCCATAAGTGCGCGTTGCAGTGCAGGCACTTGCCGAGCCACGCCTCGCGGCCCCGGTGGTCGGCGCGCTCGAAGGTATTATCCGTTTCGATGATACCCAGTATCTTGCGACGCTTGGCGTAGCTCATCCTACACCTCGACGACTGCGGGGCCGGCGACGGCGAAGATGCGATCGCCCGCGCGGCGGGAGACGTTGGGTCCACCGGTGAAGGCACTGAAGGCCGGGAGCACGCCCACGCCGTGTCCCACCTGAAAGCAGGGAAGTCGCAGTGTGTCGCGCTTCCCACCCAGCCGCACCATGGGGTGGAGGTGACCTGCCCATACATAGCGGCCGGACACGGGCTCCGGATGGTGGGCGAAGTGGAACGGGCCTTCGTCGATGGCGGCCTCGCGGACGTCCAGGCGCCAGCGCTCGGGCAGCGTCTTCATGTGCCGGTCATGGTTGCCCCGCACCAGGACGCACGCCACGGAGGCGTGGGACTCCCGCCACACGGCCAGCCGCTCGACCACGGCGGGGGTGAGCCCCTGGCGGGAGTGGATGAGGTCGCCCAGCAGGAGCAGGCGGCGGGCACCGGTGGAGGTGAGCGCCGCGGACAGGCGGGTCAGGTCGTCCTCCAGCACGCCCGTGGGCAGGGGGATGCCGTGCTGCTGGAAGCTCTCCGTCTTGCCCCAGTGGAGGTCCGCCACGGCCAGGGTGCCGGTGTCGGGCCAGTACAGGGCGCGCTCCGGGAGCAGCTCCAGCAGGGTGCCCGCTATGCGGACCTGGCATCTTCGCGAGTCCATCGCTCCTTCAACCGCTCCACCCGCTCCAGCAGGGACTCGCTGGACAGGCTCGCGCTGATGCGCTCGACGACGAGGGGGAAGCCCAACGGCGTGGGCCGGCGGACCTGGATGAGCTCCAGGGGCGCGGCCTGAAGCCGCTCCAGGGTCCGCGCCAGGCGCCCCTCCTCGAACTGTTGCTCCAGCACCTCCCGGCGGGCCTGGACGAGCAGGAGGTTGTCCGGGTCGTATTTGATGAAGACGTCGTGCAGCAGCGACGCGCTGGCCTGGACCTGTCGCGAGGACTTGCGCGCGCCGGGCAGGCCCGGCGGCACCAGCCCGGCGATGCGGGCGATGTCTCGGAACTGGCGCTTCGACAGCTCGCCGACGTTGACGCTCTCCAGGACGTCCGCCTCCAGCCGCTCGCGGGTGAAGAGGGCGGGGCGCAGCGCCTCCTCGAAGGGGAAGGGCGTGGGCGTGAGCAGCTCCAGGCCGTAGTCATTCACCGACAGGGTGAAGGTGGCCTTGCGCAGGCGCGTCAGCCGCAGCGCGAGCAGCGCCGCCAGTCCCTCGTGCACCCGCCGTCCTTCAAAGGGGTAGAGGAAGAGGTGGTGCCCGTCGCGCGTCTGGCACGCCTCCGCCAGCAGGAGGTCCGCCGCGGGGATGCGGGACAGGCGGGCCTGCGCGTCCAGCACGGGCCAGGCCGCGGCCAGCTCGTCCGAGGTGACGTCGCCATGGCGCGCGGTGTCCAGCGTGCGCCGAACGGCGGCGGCCAGTGAGCTGGACAAGGGCAGGCGGCTGCCGCCCCAGCGCGGCGTCTGGGTGACCTTCGTCTTCGCGGGCCGCACGTAGGCGGTCATGTCCTGGAGGCGGCTGAACTCCAGCTTCTTCCCCGCGAAGATGAAGGTGTCGCCCGGCTTGAGGCGGCTGACGTAGGACTCCTCCACGCTGCCCAGGCGCCCGCCGCTCCAGTAGCGCAGCTGCACCACGGCGTCGGAGGTGATGGTGCCGATGTTGAGGCGGTGCATGCGGGCCACGCGCGCGTCCGCGACGACGCAGCGTCCCTCCTGCTCCACCACGCGGCGGAACTCCGGGTAGGCGCGCAGCGTGGGGCTGCCCTCGCGGACCAGGGACAGGGTCCACGCGAACGCCTCGTCAGTGAGGCTGGCGAAGGCCGCCGCGGTGCGCACCTCGTCACGCAGGGCATCGGGCGTGAAGCCGCCGCCCATGGCGCACGTCACCAGGTGCTGCGCCAGGACGTCCAGCGGCTTGCTCGGAGGCGTGCGGGCCTCCACCTCGCGGCGCAGGAGCGCGTCCTTGGCGGCGGCCATCTCCACCAGCTCCAGCGCGTGCGTGGGGACGAAGAGGATGTGGCAGGTGGCGCCGGGACGGTGGGCGCCGCGGCCCGCGCGCTGCATCGTCCGGCCAATGCCCTTGGGGCTGCCCACCTGCACCACGCGCTCCACCGGGCCGAAGTCCACGCCCAAATCCAGCGACGAGGTGCACACCACGATGCGCAGCGAGCCTTCCTTGAGGCCGCTCTCCACGCGCTCGCGCTCCTCGCGGTCGATGGAGCCATGGTGGAGCGCGATGAGGTGCTCCCACTCTGGACGGACGAAGCGCAGGCCCTCGAACCAGCGCTCGGCCTGGGAGCGCGTGTTGGTGAAGATGAGCGTGGAGCGCTCCGGGTCCAGCCACGCGCCCACGCGGGCGAGCATGGAGAAGCCCAGGTGGCCCGCCCAGGGGAACGCATCCACGGACTCGGGCAGCAGCGTCTCCACGACGACGGGCCGCTCCAGCGCCGCGCTCACAATCGTGGGCGTCAGGCCGGTGCCCACGGCGTGACGCGCGGCCTCGTCCAGGTTGGCCAGCGTGGCGGACAGCGCCCAGGTGCGCAGGCCCGGGGCGAAGTGGCGCAGGCGGGCCAGCGCCAGCTCCAATTGCGAACCCCGCTTCGAGCCGAGCAGCTCGTGCCACTCGTCCACGATGACGGAGCGCAGCGACGCGAACAGCTCCGGGGCCCGCTCATGCGTGAGCAGGACGCACAGCGACTCCGGCGTGGTGATGAGCACCTGCGGCAGCCGCTCCCGCTGACGCTGGCGCACCGAGGAGGACGTGTCGCCGGTGCGGCTCTCCACGGTGATGTCCGCGTCGAGCACGGTGAGGGGCTCCCGCAGCGCCTTCTCCACGTCCCGGGACACCGCGCGCAGCGGCGTCACATAGAGGAGCTGAAGCCCGGGCTGTCGATGCGCCGCCACGTCCGCGAGCGGGCCCAGGTAGGCCGCGTACGTCTTGCCCGCGCCAGTGGGGACGTGGAGGAGTCCGCTTTCGCCGCGCGCGTGGGCGGCCCAGGCCTCTTCTTGAAACGGATAGGGCGTCCATCCCTTCGCGCGGAACCAGGCGCGCAGGGCCTTGCGACTGGCGGCAAGCTGCGCCCGCGGCGAGCGAGGCCTACCCGCTGGCATGGAGCAGCGCCTTGAGCGAGTCCAGCGTGTCCGCGTCCCGCGGCTTCTTGTCCGTCCGCCAGCGGGCGATTCGGGGGAAGCGCAGCGCGACGCCCGACTTGTGACGCGGCGAGGACTGGATGCCCTCGAAGTGCAGCTCGAAGACCTGTTCGGGCTCCACCGAGCGCACGGGGCCGTACTTCTCCCGCGTGTGCGCGCGAATCCACCGGTCCAGCCGGCCCATCTCCGCGTCCGTCAGGCCGGAGTACGCCTTCGTCACCGGCTGGAGCTCCGTGCCGTTCCACACCGCGAAG
The DNA here is from genome assembly GCF_013372605.1 of Myxococcus sp. AM009. Taxonomy (NCBI): domain Bacteria; kingdom Pseudomonadati; phylum Myxococcota; class Myxococcia; order Myxococcales; family Myxococcaceae; genus Myxococcus; species Myxococcus sp. AM009. Next base: position 28,835 of record NZ_JABXEP010000047.1, on the reverse strand, counting down.
GTGTAGTCGGTGTACAGCGACGCGCGCCGGCCGTGGCCCGGATGCGCGTACAGCAACACCGCGTCCACCGTGAACGGGTCAATCTTCCACTTCCACCAGTCGCCCCGCTTGCGTCCGGTGAGGTACGGCGACTCCAGGCGCTTGAGCATGAAGCCTTCGACGTTGCGCGCTCGCGCCTCGCCCCGCGCGGTGGCCAGGTCCTCCCAGGTGGCCGCTGGCACGACGGGCGAGACAGGCAGCCGCGGCACGTCCTTCAACAGCGCCTCCAGCTTCGCGCGCCGCTCGCGCAGCGGCTGGCTCCGGAGGTCCTCGCCTCCCAGCTCCAGCACGTCGTAGGCGATGAAGGCCGCTGGGGCTTCGGCCAGCACCTTGGGCGTCAGCTTCTGCCGGCCGATGCGCCGCTGGAGCAGGGCGAAGGGCAGGGGCGCTCCGTCCGCGTAGGCCAGCACCTCGCCGTCCAGCACCGTGCCCTCGGGCAGCGCCGCCGAGGCGTCCGCGATTTCAGGGAAGCGCTCGGTGATGAGCTCCTCGCCCCGGCTCCACAGGTGCACGCCGCCCTCGCGGCGGATGAGCTGGCCCCGGATGCCGTCCCACTTCCACTCCACCAGCCACTCCGCCCGGTCGCCCAGGTCTCCGGGTGGCTGCTCCAGCGGTGACGCGAGGTAGAAGGGGTAGGGCCGGGAGCTGTCGCCGTCCGACTCGTCCTGGGACACGAGCTGCCGGAAGAAGGTGGGCGAGGGCGTCCATGTCCCCATCAGCCGGTGCGCCACGCTGGGCGCGGGCAGGCCCGCCACCTGCGCCACCGCGCGGACCACCAGCGTGGAGGACACGCCCACGCGCAGCTCGCCGGTGAGCAGCTTGTTGAGCAGGAACAGCTCGCGCCGGGGCATGGCGTGCCACCAGGAGACCACCTGCTCGCGTTGCCCGGCGGCATCCAGTTGACGCAGCGGCAACAGGCGTTGCTCCAGCCACGTGGACAGGGGCAGCTCCTCGGTCCGCGCCGGGCGCTCGCGTGCGTCCAGCAGCAGGGCAATCACCTCCGCCAGGTCGCCCACGGAGGCGTAGACCTCCTCGAAGAGCCAGCCGGGGATGCCCGTCAGCTCCTGCGTCCACCCCACCAGCAGCTTCGTGGGAAGCAGCCGCTTCAGCTTCTGGCCCGTGAGGAAGTAGAGCGCCCACGCCGCGTCCTCCGGGGGCGCTTCCTGGAAGTAGCGCGCGAGCGCTTCCACCTTGGCGTTGGTGGAGGTGGTCTGGTCCAGCGTTTCATAGAGGTCCGCCAGTCGCCGCACGCGTCAGTCCTCCGCTTCGCCTTCGAAGGGCGTGGCCAGGGGCGCGGCGTCCACGCCCTGTTCGCGCAGGTAATGGGCCAGCGGCTCGGTGTAGCCGTGCGTCACCAGCACGCGCTCCGCCTGGGTGTCCTTCACCGTGCGCAGCAGGTCCGGCCAGTCCGCGTGGTCCGACAGCACGAAGCCGCGGTCGAAGCCCCGGCGGCGGCGGTTGCCGCGAATGCGCATCCAGCCGGACGCGAAGCCCGTCTCGTACTCACCGAAGCGGCGCATCCACGTGGAGCCGCTCGCGCTCGGCGGCGCCAGCACCAGCGCTCCCGCGAACGAGGTGCCCTTCTCCACCTCGGACACCCATTGCGTGGGCAGCATGCGGACGCCCGCGTCCCGGTACACGTCCACCAGGGCGTGCAGCGCGCCGTGGACGAACACGGTGCGGTCCGTCCGCTTCGCCAGCTCCGCGAGCAGCCGCTGCGCCTTGCCCAGCGCGTAGCAGAACAGCACCGCCGCGCGGCCCAGCGCGCGGTTGACGTCCCACCAACGCAGGATGTCCTCGGCCACCTGCTCCGTCGCGTCCCAGCGGAAGATGGGCAGGCCGAACGTCGCCTCGGTGATGAAGGTGTGACAGGGGACGACCTCGAAGGGCGCGCACGTGGGGTCCGGCGCGCGCTTGTAGTCACCGGACACGACCCACGTCTCCCCGCCGTGCTCCACGCGCAGCTGCGCGCTGCCCAGCACGTGGCCCGCGGGATGGAAGCTGATGGTGACGCCGTTGATGCTCAACCGTTCGCCGTAGTCGAGCGTGTCGATGGTGGCGTCCGCGCCCAATCTCCGGTGCAGCAGCCCCTTGCCTGCCCGGGCGCCCAGATAGTGGCGGCTGCCACCGCGGGCGTGGTCACCATGCGCGTGGGTGATGAGCGCCCGGTCCACCGGACGCCAGGGGTCGACGTGGAAGCCGCCGGGAGCGCAGTAGAGCCCCTGAGGCGTCACCGTCATCAATGGAGCGGAAGGCGCGGCACGCAAAGTCCCATTCAGATAGCGAGGGGCTCGGAGGCGGACCACCGGGGGTGGGACTTCGCCTCACCGGCGGGAGCTCCCCGGGCTGCTCTTCGGGCACCCGCTGGCCGGGGGGGCTTGCGCGACGGATGCAGAGGAATATCGGACCGCTTGGAGGACTCCCCTTGGACGGGGGATAACCCCAGTTCCCCCCTGCCGTGATGCGCGGTGGGAAGCGAGTCAACGACGATGGATGCACAGGAGCGGAAGTCAGCCTACCGACGGCGCGCGGAGCAGGGCGAGGCGGTGCCGGTGTCGGTGGAGCTGCCGGCGGACCTCGACACGCCGCTGTCGGCCTACCTGAAGCTGGGCGGTGGTTCGCGCGGCTTCATCCTCGAGTCGTGCTACGGCGGCGAGCGGTTCGGCCGCTACAGCCACATTGGCGCGGAGCCCGCGGGCCGCGTGCGGCTGGACCGCGGCGGCGCCACCTTGTGGCGGGGCTCGAACGAGGAGCGTCGGGACGGCAAGCCCCTGGACGTGCTGCGCCAGCTCTGGCGCGAGCTGGCCGTGGCGCGGCTCCCCGGTGAAGCGCCCTTCCTGGGCGGGCTCGTGGGGTACATGGGCTACAACTGCTTCTCGTGGCTGGAGCCCACGGTGCCGGACCGGCACTCCAGCGACCTCTCCTTCCCGGACTCGGAGTGGCTGGTGTGCGAGGACTTCGTCACGCACGACACCCGCACCGGGACGCTCAAGGCCACCGCCATTGCCCGGCCGTCGCTGCACGGCAGCGTGGCCGCCGCGCTGCAGGACGCGGAGGCGCGCGCGCGGGCCATGGCGGACCGGCTGCTGAAGCCGCTGCCTCCGGAGGCCTACGCGCCGGCGCCGCGCATGCGTGGGGACGTGGCGCCCACCGCGTGCTGGGAGCGCGCGGGGTATGAGGCGGCGGTGGCTCGGGCGCAGGAGTACATCCGCGCCGGAGACATCTTCCAGGTCGTGCTCGCGCGCCGCTTCGAGTCCCGGGGCGCGCCGCCGCCGCTGTCGCTCTACCGCGCGCTGCGGCGGGTGAATCCGTCGCCGTACCTCTTCCTGGTGGCGCTGGGCGAGGCCCGCGCGTTGGTGGGCGCATCGCCGGAGCTGCTGGTGCAGGTGCGTGACGGGGACGTGGTGGTGCGGCCCATCGCCGGCACCCGGCGGCGCGGCGCGTCCGAGGCCGAGGACCTGGCCCTGGAGAAGGAGCTGCTCGCGGACGAGAAGGAGCGCGCCGAGCACATCATGCTGGTGGACCTGGGGCGCAACGACGTGGGCCGCGTGGCGGCGCCTGGCTCGGTGCGCGTCGAGGACATGATGCTCATCGAGCGCTACAGCCACGTGATGCACATCGTGTCGCAGGTGCGCGGCAAGCTCGACGCGAAGTACGACGCGCTGGACGCGCTGGCCAGCACCTTCCCCGCGGGCACGGTGTCGGGCGCGCCCAAGATTCGCGCGATGCAAATCATCGACGAGCTGGAGGTCCAGCGGCGCGGGCCCTACTCGGGCGCGGTGGGCTACCTGTCCTTCTGCGGCACGCTGGACGTGGCGATTGCCTTGCGCACCTTCTTCGTGGACGGAGACCGGACGATGTGGACCGCGGGCGCGGGAGTGGTCGCGGACTCCGTGCCGTCGAAGGAGGCGGACGAGACGGAAGCCAAGGCGGGCGCCATGGCCGCCGCGCTGCGGCTGGCGCGCGAGGGAGGTGGCCGGTGATTCTGGTCATCGACAACTACGACTCCTTCACCTTCAACCTCGTGCAGCTCCTGTACACGTTGGGGGCCGAGGTGAAGGTGGTGCGCAACGACGACCTGGATGCTCAAGGCGTGGCGGCCTCGGGCGCGTCCCACCTGGTGATTTCGCCGGGGCCCTGCACGCCGCACGAGGCGGGCGTCAGCGTGGCGGCCATTGCCCAGTCACGCGTGCCAGTGCTGGGCGTGTGCCTGGGGCACCAGTCCATTGGCGCGGCCTTCGGCGGCAAGGTGGTGCGCGCGCCAGCGCCGGTGCACGGCAAGGCGGCGCACATCCAGCATGGCGGCACGGGCCTCTTCGCGGGGCTCAGCGCGGGCTTCGCGGCGGCGCGCTACCACTCGCTCATCGTGGAGGCGCCGTCCCTGCCCGCTGAGCTGGAGGCCACCGCGTGGAGCCAGGATGGCCTCATCATGGCGCTGCGCCACCGCGAGCGGCCCGTGGTGGGCGTTCAGTTCCATCCAGAGAGCGTGCTCACACCGGATGGGCCGGCGCTGGTGCGCAACTTCCTGGAGGGGCGGCTGTAGCTCAAGCGCGCAGGTGCGTGGTGTCGTTCCACGACACGATGGCCGGGCGGCGCCTGTCGCCGTCGTGTCCGAGCACGCTGATGGACGCGGTGCTCAGCAGGAAGAGGCGGCCTTCCCACGGAGGCAGGCCCAGCCACCGCGCCGCGAGCACGCGGAGCAGGTGCCCGTGGGCGAAGATGAGCACGTCCCCGTCCGTCCGGAGCGCGTCGGAGATGACGCTGTCCACGCGCGTGGCCACCTGCGCCGCCGTCTCGCCGTTGGGGACGCCGTTCTTCCAGATGGTCCAGTCGGGCCGCTCCGCGCGAATCTCCGCGCCGGTGCGCCCCTCGTAGTCGCCGTAGTCCCACTCCATGAGGTCCTCGCGCGGCTGGGCCAGGTCGTCGTAACCGGCGAGCGCGCAGGTGTCCGCCGCGCGGCTCAGTGGGCTGGTGTAGACGGCGTCGAAGCGCCAGGCCTTCAGCGGCGCGCCCAGAAGGCGGCCCATCTCCCTTCCGGAGTCCAGGAGCGGAATGTCCGTCCGCCCTGTGTGCCGGCCGTTGTGGCTCCACTCCGTCTCTCCGTGCCGGACGAGTACCACCTGTTTCCCGGGGGTCTTCATGGCGCGCATTCTGGCAGGGCCCGGGCCCGCGCGCAGGCGAAAGCCCGAGGGGCCTCGGGGTGCCGGGACATTCAGTGGGCGATGTATGTCGACGGTAGGAGCGTCTTTCCGCCCCTGCCGTCGAAGAGGCTGTCCTTCAGGTGCAGGTGGATGACGACGCGTGAGCGCTGCTCCAGGGCGCCGCGCGTCGTCGAGAACTGGATGGTTCCGGCTTGGGCGTTGATGAGACCCGCGAGGCGGTCTTCCTTGAACGCTCCCACGTCGTCCAGGCGCACGGTGATGTCCACCTGCTTCACGTACCTGGGCAGGAAGAAGCGCCCCATCAGGTGGGCCTGGTCCGTCTTCGACAGGTCCATGGCGCGCGCGTTGGGCGAGGGCTCGAAGCGGATGGGCTCGCCGAAGGACGTGACCTCGACCTGGCCCATGCCCAGCAGGACCATCTCGTACTGTGCCGCGTCCTGGCCCCGCATGCGGATTTCGAAGGCGTCCAGCACGGGGTCTCCCAACGCTCGCATCAAATCGTCTTCGCTGCTGTCGCAGGCACCTGTCCCCAGCGCCACGAGCAGGCCCGGAACCCACCTGGATTTGGATGGAATCTTCATGACCGCGCTCCCTCTCAGAACCGAGGCTCCTCGGCGTGCTCCATGGCCCGCAGCGGGTCCACCGCGAAGATTCTCTTTCGCAGCGGAATCGCCGTCCGTTTGCCAGAATGGTTGTGCCGCTCCAGCCGCTGTCGCAGCTGCTCCATCCGGCCAGGGTCGAGCGGGGCCGGACTCGCCAGCGCGGACAGGGTGGGCGCGCGCGTGTTGAAGACGCGCTCGTTGCAGACCGCCGTCAGCGCTTCGCGCGCCGTGCGGACCTTCAAGGACTCCGTGGCCGTGCGGCGCGCGTTGTCCGAGGCGATGGCGGGGTTGGCCCAGAGGATGCCCAGGGCACCTGGGAGGGTGGAGACTTCGCCGAGGGCGCCGAGGGAGATGGGGCCGTATGCCAGGCACTCCAGGAGGGCGCTCTCGCTGGCGCCGAAGAACCCGCGGCCCCGGGTCGTCGGCTGCGGGCGAGGCGAGCCCCAGAGGTAGAAGCCACACATCGCGCCGTTCGCGAGCTGCGGCACCGCCCGCGTGAGGAGGGTGGTCAGGTTGCCCGTCATCACGTCCACGGCATGGAAGCCGCTGGCCCTGCGGGTGTCGGGGCCGCTGGTCCCATGGAGGAAGAGCTCGCCGTCGCGTGTGAAGACGGCGGCGCTCATGTGCGGGTCCTCCGCGAGCTCGCCGTCAATCCGCGCGGGCGAGGGATGGTCCGTGGCCACGCCCGTGCGCGGGTCGATGGTGGTCAGCCGCTGGGTGGCGTTGTTGAAGGCGTAGAGCAGGCCGTCCCGGGGGCTCATCGCGAAGTCCGCCACCTGGAAGTCTCCCGGGGCGCTGACCACGTGCTCGGAGAGCGTCTCTCCGGTGCTGGGGTTGACGCGGATGAGGCGATGGGTGCTGGGCTCGAAGCCGGCGTAGGCGCCATCCTTGAGGACGGCGCCCGCGGTCCAGATGGCCGACTGAGGCGCCTCGGTGTCCAGCGGGGCGATGACGCTCGAAGCGCCCGTGGCGTCGACGCGGATGAAGCGGGGCGCGCTGACGCCGTCCGACGCGATGGCGTACAGGCTGTTGTCGAAGGGGTTGAACGCCAGCGCGTTGTAGGGGAGTGCTGCTTCACCCTGCAGCGTCAGCGTGCCGGTGGCGGGGTCGAAGATGTAGAGCCGCGAGGGGGCCGCGGGCCGTCCTTCCGGAGAGCGCGAGGCCGTGGAGAGGTAGACGGTGTCGTCGCAGAACAGGTCGGGCCGAGGGAGGCAGAGCACGTTGGTCCCCGCCTGGCTGGCGCCCGCGTCCCAGCCGATGCTGAAGGTGCTGGTGAAGGAGACCTCGTGGTTGGGCGTCACCGGATTCGCATCATGTATCCCCAACGTGAGACACGCGTCGTAGCTCTCCAGCGTGAGTTCGCATTGGTACGTGACGTGTCCTCCCTCCGGGACCACGAGGGGGGGCGTGGGCGAGCGCGTGCAGTCCTTCAGCAGGGGCGCGGTCGCGGAGCGCAGCTCGGAGGGGCGCTCCAGGTCGATGTTGGCGACGGTGAGCGTGAAGCGCAGCGTCTCCGGGTAGGTGCCGACCGTGTATTGCTTTCGTCCGTTCACGAGCTGCTCGGAGCGGAGGTTGTTGGCCCAGGCGTTCGAGGCCCAGACGGCCCCAATGAACAGGAGCCGGAGCCACTTCCTATCCATCATGGAGGTCTCCACGTCCGTGATTGCAGGGGGACGGGAGCCGGCGGGCTGCAGTCGATGTGCCAGTTATTCTCTTGTTTATTGTGATTCTTGGAGATTGGTGCGCGTGCCTTGGAGGGTGCTTGGATGTTGAGTCGCGTTGTCTGTGAATGCCTTCGGGACGGCGGGAGAATGGCCTGGAGGTCAGGTTTGTGTCCGCCGGGTGGAACTCGATGGCAGGAGGCGCTGACGCCAGCGCGGAGCGTCAGGTCGCGGCTGTGTAGGAATTACAAGAGGGCGGCTGGCATTCGTTCAGGGTTGCAGGCTGCCCGGCCGGACGACGGTGCGCCCGGCCGGGCATGTTCTCCGGCAGTGACTACTGCGTCACGATGATGAGCCGGTCCGCGCGGACGTTGTTGTCCTCGCGCAGTTCCTCCTGGTGATTCCAGGGGTCGGCGATGCCGCCCAGGTAGAAGAACCCGGTGGGGCCCGAGTCCGGAGGCGTGTAGGCCGTCACCGAGGCATTGCGCGTGACGCACTGCCCGGCGTCCAGGGTGTTGACCTGAACGGCGCCGATGACCGTCTGTGATTCGGGGGGGGCCCCCGGTCCGCCTTGAGGTGGGAGCTCGAGTGTGTCGCTGCTCGACAGATACAGGTCCACGGCGGTGTTGCTGGCGGTGGTGGTGCCCTGGTTGCACACGCGCACGGTGGCGGTGAAGGCGCTGCCTGTCCTCACGGAGGTGGGGCCGGAGAGGGAGGTGATGACCAGGTCGGGCCGGTCGCCCACGCCCATGAGTCCGCTCACGAAGGTGTTGTTGTCCTCGCGCAGCTCCGCCTCCATCTGAGAGGTGTCGACAGCGGCGCCCAGGTACAGGGGGTGATTGGGCGACGCCTCGGGGGGCAGCGTCACCCAGGCTGAGGCGGGCTCCGTGACGCACTGCCCTGGATTCAGTGGCTGCACGTTGACGTAGCCAAGGGGCATCTGGGTGTTCGGGTAGGGCATTCCCGAGCCATTCCACTGGGGCATGACCACCCGCGCCTGCGTGGAGAAGAACAGCTCCAGGGAGGTGCCGTTCGAGTACTGCGTCCCCTGATTACAGACTGTCACGGTGGCGGTGAAGGTGCCGTTGGACGGCACGCTCGCCGGTGCGCTCACGGTGGTGATGACGAGGTCCGGGCCGTACCCCACGCCGATGAGTCCGCCCACGAAGGTGTTGTTGTCTCCGCGCAGCTCGTCGTGCGGTGCATGTGCGCCGACGGTGGCGCCCAGATAGAGCGGGCCGTCCGCCACCGCCGCCGGGGGGCGCTGCGCCCAGGAGGGGATGTTCAACGTCACGCAGTCATCCACTTGCAGCGACGGGAGGCTCAGCTCGCCAACCACCTGCTGGGTGTCCGGCATGGGCGGGCCCGGCTCATTCCACGACGGCAGGTGCAGGGTGTCCTCCGTGGAGAGGTAGACCTCCACCAGGGTGGAGGACGACGCGCTCGTGCCCTGATTGCAGACCGACACGGTGGCGGTGAACGCATCGTAGCGCGCCACGCTCGCGGGGCCGGTGACGGAGGTGATGACCAGGTCGGGGCCTTCGCCCACGCTGAGCTGGCCGCTGACGAAGACGTTGTTGTCCTCACGCAACTCCTGCTCGAAGCGATTCGCGTCGACCAGGGCGCCCAGGTAGAGCGGCTGGCCGGGCGTCGCCGCGGGAGGCCGGCTGGCCGTGGCGCTGGCGCTCCCCGTGAAGCACCTGCCGGGGTTCAATGAGGGCACGCTCATGCCGCCGACAGGCTGTTGCGTGGCCGGCAGGGGATTGCCGGGGCTGTTCCACCGGGGCATGACCAACGCCGGCTCCGAGGCGAGGTGCACCTCCACGTCGTTGCCGGCCGAGGGGGCCGTGCCCTGGTTGCACACCGTGACGGTCGCGTGGAACGTGTCGTTGGGCAACACGCTGGCGGGGGCCTGGATGGCGGTGACGACGAGGTCGGGCCCGTAGCCTACGCCCACGAGGTCGCTCACGAAGGTGTTGTTGTCCTCGCGCAGCTCCAGCGTGCCTCCCCACCCGTCGACGATGGCGCCCAGGTAGAGGGGCTGGTCGGGCGTCGCCGCGGGAGGCTGCTGCGCGTGGCCCGGGACCGCCAGCGTGACGCACTGGCCGGCTTCCAGGTACGGGACGGGCAACATCCCGGCAGGCGCCTGCGTCTCCGGGAAGGGGGCGCCGGGGCCATTCCACCGAGGCAGCGCCAGGCCTGCCGTCGTGGAGAAGAACAGCTCCAGGTCCGAGGAGTACGAGGAAGCAGTGCCCTGGTTGCAGACGGTGACGGTGGCGGTGAAGGCGTCATTGGGCTGCACGCTCGCGGGGCCGGTGAGGGCGGTGACGACCAGGTCGGGGCCGTCACCCACGCCGATGCGGCCACTGACGAAGGTGTTGTTCTCCTCGCGAAGCTCTTCGACGTCTCTCCACACGTCGACGATGGCGCCCAGGTGGAAGACCTCGCCTGGAACGGCGGGCGGGAGGTAGGCAGAGCCGGAGGCGTTGCCCGTGAAGCATTGGCCGGCGCTCAACGAGGGAATGTTCAGCTCACCGGCGGGCGTCTGGCCCTCCGGGAGCGGGGCGCCCGGGTTGGTCCAGTCCGGAAAGAGCAGGCTGGATTCGGTGGAGAGGAACACTTGTGCCTGGCTGGGGCTGGACTGCGCGGTGCCCTGATTGCAGACGGTGAGGGCCGATGAGAACGGCTCGTTCCTCCGCACGCTGGCCGGGCCGGTGAGGGCGGTGACGACGAGGTCGGGGCCGTCACCCACGCCGATGACGCCGCCGATGAAGGTGTTGTTGTCCTCGCGCAGCTCCTGCACCGCCGACCACGGGTCGACGATGCCGCCGAGGAAGTAGGCCGTGTTCCAGTTCCCTCCTGGGGACTGGGCCACCGCGGTCCCGGAGAGCGCCCTGCACTCGCCGGGGTCCAGCGGTGGGAGCGTGAGCATCCCAATGGGGGTGCGCATGAACGGCTCGAAAGTGGGGCCACCCTCCGGCGTTGGCGCGTTCAGGAACGTGCTCGTGGAGAGATAGAGCTCCAGCACGTCGGAGTAACTGCTCTGGGTGCCCTGGTTGCAGACCGTCGCGGTGACGGGGAAGGTGCCTGTCCCGACGTTGGCGGGCCCCTTCAGCGCGGTGATGACCAGGTCGGGGCGCTCGCCCACGCCCATGAGTCCGCTCACGAAGGTGTTGTTGTCCTCGCGCAGCTCCGGGACGTTCGACGCCGTGCCGGCGATGGCGCCCAGGTAGAAGGACTCCATTCCGGGGGGCGCGTCGTGGGGTCGGCCCGCGTGGATGACGACGTCGCCAGTGACGCATTGGTCCGGGTCCAGCCCGGGGAGGGTCAGCAAGCCAATCGAGGCCTGGGTCCCATGGTGGCTGTACACATAGGACGGCAGGTCCAGCGTCGGCACCATGGAGAGGAACAGCTCGACGTCGACCATCGAGGTCGGCTCCGTACCCTCGTTGCAGACGGTGACGGAGGCGTTGGCGGAGCCCCAGGGGCTCAGGCTCGGGGGGGCCGTCATCGCGGTGACGACGAGGTCAGGCGCCTGCCCCACGCCGAGGGGGCCCTTCACGAAGACGTTGTTGTCCTCGCGCAGCTCCGGGACGTTCTGCGCGGCATCGACGAGGGCCGCCAGGAAGACGACCCTGTCGAGCGGGCCGCCGGGGGGCGGGGCCGCATCGGCCAGCACGTCGCGTGTGGCGCAGTGGCCAGGGCCGAGCGGAGGCAGGCCCGTCTGGCCCACCATCGTCTGTCCCGGTGGAGGCGGCGTGCCAGCGCCGGGCATGGCGAAGGCGCCATCCACGGAGAGGTGCAGCTCGACGGCGCTGGTGGGCGCGGGCTGGGTGCCCTGGTTGCAAACCCTCACGGTGGCCATGAGCGGGTGGCTGCCCCCGGTGTTGGCGGGCGCGTGGACCTCCGTGACGACGAGGTCCGGCGCGTCCCCCACGCCGATGGGGGCGCTCACGGTGATGTTGTTGTCCTCGCGCAGCTCCGGGGTGCTCTGCTGGGCGTCGGCGATGACGCCCAGGTAGAGCGGCTGCCCGGGTGAGGCGCCGGGCGGCAGCGTCACCAGGGAGGACACCTCGCGGAGGGCGCACCGGCCCTGGGACAGCTCCGGCATGGGGAACGAGCCAATCAGGAGCTGGCCCGAGGTGGGCGGCGGGTTCGGGACGGGCCAGGACACGGTGTCATCCGAGGAGAGGTAGAGGTCCACGGACCCCTGCTCCGACATCGCCGTGCCCTGGTTGCACACCTTGACGGTCGTCGTGATGCCCTGGCCGCTTCGGGCACTGGCGGGCGCGTGGACCTCCGTGACGACGAGGTCCGGCCGCGTCCCCACGCCCAGCACCGTCACGCCGACGTTGTTGGCTTCGTCCAGCTCGACGACGGTCTGCTGCACGTCGATGATGGCGCCCAAGTGGTAGGCGCCGTCCCCCTGGCCCTGCGCGGGCGGCGTGGCGTACCCGGTGAGGCCCCGCGTCTCACACTGCCCCGCCTCCAGCGCGTTCATCTGGACCGTGGCGACGAGCACCTGGTCCAGGGGCGGCGGCAGGCCCGGGTCGGGCCAGGACAGGGTGTCGTCCGTGGAGAGATAGAGGCCCAGCTCGAGCGCGCCGAAGGGCCCCTGGGCGAGCGCTGTCCCGTCGTTGCAGACCCGCACCGTGGCGGTGAACGTCTCTCCGAGCCGAACGCTCGCGGGGCCCCGTAGCTCTCGTATCACCAGGTCGGGGCCAAAGCCCTGGCGCTGGGACTGACTTCTTGTGGGGACAGGCTCGGTGGGAGCTGCGTCGCCCCCACAGCCCGTCCCTGCCAGCAGCCCCGCTGTCAGCAGGAACGCACCGCTCCAAGACGGCCTTCGCCGTTGCAACATATTGCCTCCGGATGGATGGCGCCGCGGACGAGCCCGCCCGATGCGGGTGTCCAGGGCGCTCCGGAGTGTTTATAGGGATGGCGAATTATTCCCGAAAATCGAATTAAGCTGGGGCGAAGCGGCCAGGCCTCAGCGGCGCAGCCCGCGCTTGATGTCGGCGCAGAGCGCCTTCGCCGCGGCGGGGCCCTCTGTGTGCGCGGCACGCACCAGCGCGCTGCCCACCACGACGCCATCCGCATGGGCAGACAGGGTGCGTGCCTGCTCCGCCGTGGAGATGCCAAAGCCCGCCACCACGGGGACGGGCGCGGCCCTCCGCACCAACTCCAACCGCTGTGACAGGTCCGGCGGCAGCTCCGCGCGCATGCCCGTCACGCCGGACACGGACACACAATAGACAAAGCCACGGCCTTCCTTCGCGATGGCCCGCGCCCGCGCTGGGGGCGTGGTGGGCGCGCACAGGGGAATCAAGTCGAGGCCCTCCGCGTCGAACGTGGCGCGCAGGCTGGCGCTCTCCTCGGGGGGCAGGTCCGGGAGGATGGTCCCCGACACGCCGCGCTCGCGGGCGAGCTTCGCGTAGCGCGCCTCGCCCATGGCCATGATGACGTTGACGTACGTCATGATGACCAGCGGCGTCTGGGGGCAGCGCTGGCGCACCGCGGGCACCACCTGGTCCAGCACTCGCTTGAGCGTGGAGCCGGCCTTGAGCGCCCGCTCCGCCGCGCCCTGGATGACGGGGCCGTCGGCGATGGGGTCGCTGAACGCCACGCCCAGCTCCAGCACGTCCGCGCCGCCCTCCACCAGCGCGGCGAACACGTCCACCGAGCGGGGCAGGTCCGGGTCGCCCGCCATGGCGTAGGCCACCAGCACGCCTTCACCTCGCGCCTTCGCCTGGGCGAAGGCTTGTGCAATCTCGCCGCTCACGCCTTCACCCCCACCGGCGGAGGCACGCCCCGCGCGGAAATCGTGGCCACGTCCTTGTCTCCGCGGCCCGAGCAGTTGATGACCAGGTGCTTGCCCGCCCCCAGCTCCCGCGCCAGCTCCCGGCCGCGCGCGAAGGCGTGGGACGTCTCCAGCGCGGGGAGGATGCCCTCCAGGCGCGCCACCTCGTAGAAGGCCGCCAGCGCCTCGTCGTCCGTGGCGACGCGGACCTCCATGCGCCCCGTCTTCGCCAGGTGCGCCAGCTCCGGGCCCACGCCCGGATAGTCCAGGCCCGCGGAGATGCTGTGCGCCTCCTGAATCTGGCCGTCCTCGTCCTGGAGCACCAGCGAGCGCGAGCCGTGCAGCACGCCCTCCGTCCCCAGCGTCAGCGACGCGCCGTGCTGCTTCGTCTCCAGGCCGTGGCCTCCCGCCTCCACGCCCACCAGCCGCACGCTGGCGTCACCGATGAACGGGTGCAGCACGCCAATGGCATTCGAGCCGCCGCCCACGCACGCGATGATGGCGTCCGGCAGGCCGCCAAAGGCCGCCTGGGCCTGCGTCCGCAGCTCGCGGCCGATGACGGCCTGGAAGTCGCGCACCACCGTGGGATAGGGATGCGGCCCCGCCGCGCTGCCGATGACGTAGTGCGTGTCCGACACCTGCGACACCCAGGTGCGCATGGCCTCGTTCATCGCGTCCTTCAGCGTGCGCGAGCCGGACTCCACGGGCCGCACCACCGCGCCCAGCGCGCGCATGCGGAAGACGTTGAGCGCCTGCCGCTCCACGTCCAGCGCGCCCATGTACACCTCGCAGGGCAGGCCGAAGAGGGCGCACGCGGTGGCGGTGGCCACGCCGTGCTGGCCCGCGCCCGTCTCCGCGATGATGCGCTGCTTGCCCATCCGCTTCGCGAGCAGCACCTGCCCCACGGTGTTGTTGATTTTGTGCGCGCCGGTGTGCGCCAGGTCCTCGCGCTTGAGCCACACGTTCGCGCCGCCCCAGGCCTCCGTGAGGCGCCGGGCGGGCGTCAGCGTGGTGGGGCGGCCCACGTACTCGCGCAGCACGCGGGCGACCTCCTCGCCGAAGGCCGGGTCCGCGCTCGCCGCGGCGTAGGCCTCTTCCAGCTCCTGCAGCGCGGGGACCAGCGTCTCCGGAACGTAGCGTCCGCCGTAGCGCCCGAAGCGGCCGGCGACAGTCTCCGTCGTCATGTCTGTCACTCCCAGAGGTTGATGGACTTCGCGGCGCGCACGAAGGCGCGCACCGCTTCCACGTCCTTGATGCCAGGGGCGGACTCCACGCCGCTGGCCACATCCACGCCGTACGGCCGCGTCGCGCGCACCGCCTCGGCCACGTTGGAGGGCCGCAGGCCTCCCGCCACCAGCACGGGCACGCCGCTCCCCGCCAGCCCCGCGACGAGCGACCAGTCAAAGCCCACGCCGCCGCCGCCATAGCCCGGGGCCGCGCCGTCCAGCAGCAGCCCCGCGACGTCTCCTACGCCCACATACGTCCGGGCCCGGGCCACGTCTTCCGGACCCGTGACTCGCAGCGCCTTGATGACGGGCACGCCGTACCCCGAGCAGGCCTCCGGGGGCTCGTCCCCATGGAGCTGCACGGCCGTCAGGCCACAGGCGCGCACCGCCTCCCGGATGGTGTCTGGCGCCGCGTTGACGAACACCCCCAGCACCGTGCCCAGGGGCGGCCGCGTGCGCGCCAGGGCCGCCGCCGTGGGGAGGTCCAGGTAGCGGGGGGACTTCGGGTAGAAGTTGAGGCCCAGCGCGTCCACGCCCGCCTCCCACGCGGCCCGCGCGTCGGACAGGCGCGTGACGCCGCACACCTTCACGCGGACGCTCATGGCGCCGCGTCCTCCACCCCGAGCAGCCGCCGCAGCGCGTGTCCAGGGTCGGGCGCTCGAAGCAGGGACTCGCCCACCAGGACAGCGTCCGCGCCCGCTTCCCGCGCCGCCTCCAGGTCCGCCAGGGACTTGAGGCCACTCTCCGCCACCAGCACGCGGGCCCGGGAGCGCAGCTTCGGCATCACCCGCAGCGCCGTGCCCGTGTCCGTCTTCAGCGTGGCGAGGTCGCGGTTGTTGATGCCCACCAGCTTCGCGCCCGCGGCCAGCGCGCGCTCGGCGTGCGCCTCCGTGTGGGCCTCCACCAGCGCGGCCACGCCCACCGCTCTCGCCGTGGCGACCATCTCCCGCAGCTCGCCGTCCTCCAGCGCGTCGGCGATGAGCAGCACCGCGTCCGCGCCCCACAGCGCGCTCTCCTCCACCTCGCGCGCCGCCACGAGGAAGTCCTTGCGCAGCACGGGCAGCGACACCGCCGCCCGCACGGCCACGAGGTCCTCCAGGCCGCCGCCGAAGTCCGGCCCATCCGTCAGCACGCTGATGGCGCTGGCGCCCGCGGCCTCATAGGCCCGGGCCACCGCCACCACGTCGGCGTGGGGGAAGTCCCCGCCCGAAGGGCTCTTGCGCTTCACCTCCGCGATGACGCTCAGCGGCCGCCCGGAGCGGTGCGTCACCAACCCCTGCGCGAAGTCGCGGGGGGTGGGCCGGGCGCGAGGCGCCATGGGAGGCCGCGCCGCCAGCTCCTGGCGTTTGCGCGCCATGATGCGGTCCAACGTTCCTGCCTGGCTCATGACAAGCCCCCCTCGATGAGGGCCGCCAGCTTGTTCCGGGCCGCGCCCGAGTCGATGGCGTGCTCCGCCTTGCGCACGCCGTCACGCAGGTCCGCCGCCAGTCCCACGACGACGAGCGCCGCCGCCGCGTTGAGCAGCACCGCCGTGCGCAGCCCGGAGCGCTCGCCATCCAGCAGCGCGCGCAGCCGCTGGGCGTTCTCCGCCGCGTCGCCCCCCGCGATGGCCTCGCGAGGCACCACGTCCAGCCCCGCGTCCTGGGGCGACACCGTGAAGGTGTGGACCGTGCCGTCCTCGCGCAGCTCCGCGACCTCCGTGGCGCTGCACGGGGAGACTTCATCCAGCCCGTCATGGCCGTGCACCACCCACGCGCGGCGGCTGCCGAGCCGGCCCAGCACGCGGGCCGTCTGCTCCACGCGCTTGCCGTCGAACGTCCCCAGGAGCTGGTAGCGCGCGCCCGCCGGGTTCGTCAGCGGCCCCAGCAGGTTGAACACGCTGTGGAACCCCATGTCCCGCCGCGCCTGCGCCACGTGCCGCAGGGCCCCGTGGTGGGAGGGCGCGAAGAGGAAGCCCACGCCGTGCTCGTCGATGTCCCGCGCCACGCGCTCGTGCGGACGCTCCATGGAGACGCCCAGCGCCGCCAGCACGTCCGCGCTGCCACAGCGGCTGGAGACCGCGCGGTTGCCATGCTTGGCCACCGTCACGCCCGCCCCGGCGGCCACGAAGGCCACCGCGGTGGAGATGTTGAAGGTGTGCGCGCCGTCGCCGCCGGTGCCGCAGGTGTCGAGCACCACGTCGGCGCGCGGGGACAGCTTCGCCGCGCAGGCCCGCATGGCCTCCGCCGCGCCGAGGATTTCATCCTCCGTCTCACCCTTCATCTTCAGCGCCGTCGCCAGCGCGCCAACCTGGGCAGGCGAAGCCTCCCCGGCGAGCATCAGACCCATGACGCGGGTCATCTCCTCGCGGGTGAGGTCGCGCCGGCCCACCACCTTGCCCAGCGCTTCCTTGAGGGTCATGGCCTATCCCAGACGGACGACTTCGCGGCCCATCACCTGGGCGATGGCGCGGACCTCGTTCATGGACTTCTCGAACTCGGAGAAGTCCAGGGACTGGGCACCGTCCGACTTCGCGCGCGGCGGGTCGGGGTGTACCTCGACGATGATGCCGTCCGCCCCCACGGCCGTCGCCGCGCGCATCATCGCCGGCACCGCCTTGCGCACGCCGATGCCGTGCGACGGGTCCACGAAGACGGGCAGGTGCGAGAGCGCCTTGAGCATGGGCACCGCGTTGAGGTCCAGCGTGTTGCGCGTCATCGTCTCGAAGGTGCGGATGCCGCGCTCGCAGAGGATGACCTGCGTGTTTCCGCGGGCGACGATGTACTCGGCCGCCATCAGCAACTCCTTGATGGTGGCGCTCATGCCGCGCTTGAGCATCACCGGCTTGCGCAGGTCGCCCACGGCCTCCAGCAGGCTGAAGTTCTGCATGTTGCGCGCGCCAATCTGGAGGATGTCCGTGGCGTCGGCGACGGCCTGGAGCGTCGCGGTGTCCTTCACCTCGGTGGTGACGAGCAGGCCCGTCTCCTGGCGCGCCTCGGCCAGCAGCGCCAGCCCGTCACCCTTGAGGCCCTGGAATTCATAGGGGCTGGTGCGCGGCTTGAACGCGCCGCCGCGCAGCATGGTGGCGCCCGCCTTCTTCACCGCGTGGGCGGTGGAGAGGATCTGCTCGCGCGACTCCACGGAGCACGGACCGGCGATGACGTGGAAGGCCGAGCCGCCAACCGTCAGGTCGCCGATGCGCAGCTGCGTGTCGTCCGGCTTCACCTCGCGGCTGACGAGCTTGAACGGCTGGGAGATGGCCACGGCGTCAGCGACGCCAGGGAGCACGCGGAAGGGCTCTGGTTCCACCGCGCCCGGGTTCCCGGTGATGCCAACGGCCGTGCGGGTGCCCCCTGGAATCGCGTGCGGTTGCCAGCCACGGCGGCGGATCTCGTCGTTCACACGCTCGATGTCCTGGGCCGTCGCGTCGGGTCGCATCACGATCAACATGGGGCTGCCTGCTTTCTCTCGCTCCGAGGGGTGTTGGTGGGCCGGGAGCATTCCGGCGCCGGGTTAGACGGGTGGGACGGGCAACAGCCGGTGTTTCTGCATCAAGTGTCGGTTGCCCGCAACCGCCTCCGAGTCTCCCTTGCGCCTCCCACGCTTATCAAGCGAGCGTGGACGCTTTTCTTGAGCAGGAAGTGTGGAGGCGCGTGCGTGTCGACTCCGGAGGTCATCGTCGTCGGTGCGGGTCTCGCGGGGCTGGCGTGCGCGCGGGCGCTCGTCGCCTCACGGGTCAAGGTGATGGTGCTGGAGGGGAGTGACGCACCAGGGGGCAGGGTGCGCACGGATGTCCATGAGGGCTTCCTGCTAGACAGAGGCTTCCAGGTGTACCTGTCTGCCTATCCGGAAGGCCGGCGCACGTTGGACCTGGGGGCGCTGTCGCTGCGCAGGTTCATCCCCGGCGCCAAGGTGTGGCGGGGTGGCAAGCTGCACACGGTGGCGGACCCGCTGCGCCGCCCCGTGGAGGCGCTGGCGCACCTGTTCGCGCCCGTGGGGACGTTCGGGGACAAGCTGCGCATCCTGGAGCTGCGGCAGTTGGCGCTCTCCGGTGAAGTGGAGGACGTGTGGCAGCGGCCGTCTCGCACGTCGCGGCGCTATCTGGACGAGCTGGGCTTCACGCAGGCGCTGCGGGAGTCGTTCCTGCGCCCCTTCTTCGCGGGCATCTTCCTGGAGCGGGAGCTGACCACGTCCAGCCGCTTCCTGGAGTTCGTCTTCCGCATGTTCTCGTCCGGGTACGCGGCGGTGCCGGAGGCGGGGATGGGCGCCATTCCGGAGCAGCTGTCGGCGCGCCTTCCGCCGGGCGTGCTGCGGATGCGCGCGCCGGTGGCGGACGTGTGGGGGCACCGCGTGCGGCTGGCGGACGGAGAGCTGATTGGCGCCAGGGCGGTGGTGGTGGCCACGGACCCGGCGAGCGCGGTGGGGCTGCTGCCGGGCATGGTGCCGCCGGTGATGAACCGGGTGACGTGCCTCTACTTCGCCGCGCCGGAGCCGCCCGTGGAGGGGCCGTGGCTGCTGCTCAATGGCGAGGGCCGGGGCCGGGTGAACAACGTGGCGGTGATGAGCGAGGTGTCACCGGCGTATGCGCCGCGGGGACAGGCGCTCGTGTCCGTGTCCGTGGTCGGCGCCACGCCGGACCTGGACACGCTGCGCGCCGAGGTGCTCGCGGAGCTGACGGACTGGTTCGGTCCGGCCGTGTCCGCCTGGCGGCACCTGCGCACCTACGCGCTTCCGCTTGCGCTGCCCGCGCAGCCTCCGGAGGTGCTGGAGCCGCCTCACCGGCCGGTGCGGCTGTCACCGGGACTGTTCGTGTGTGGAGACCACCGTGACAATGCCTCCATCGACGGCGCGCTGGTGTCGGGCCGCCGCGCCGCGGAGGCTGTCATGAGAGAGTTGGAGCGCGAATGAGACACCCGGGGCGCTCCGTCATCGTGTTGGGCGCCGTCCTCTCGGCGGCGGCCTGCAAGTCCACCAAGAGCGCACCGGAGGTCTCGGGACCGCAGGCGGCGCAGGCGCGGGATGCGGGGCCGTCACTCCAGCCCGTGTCCGCGTTCGCCGCCATCACGGATGAGAAGCAGCGCTCCGCCGCGCTCTTCGTCGAGGCGGGGCGTGTGATAGCGCACCCGCGCTGCGTCAACTGCCACCCGGCCGATGGCGTGCCCCTGCAGGGCATGGACCAGCGTCGGCACGTGCCCGCCGTGACGGGCGGGCCCGCGGGACATGGCACTCCCGGGCTGCCCTGCACCTCGTGCCACCAGGCGCGCAACACGCCGCTGGTGGGCACGACGCTGCGGAGCGTGCCCGGCAATCCGAAGTGGGCCCTGGCGCCAGCGGAGATGGCGTGGGTGGGCGTGCCCCTGGGGAAGATTTGCGAGCAGCTCAAGGACCCCGCGCGAAACGGCGGGAAGTCCCTGGAGGCGCTGCATCACCACATGGCCGAGGACGTCCTGGTGGGGTGGGGTTGGGACCCGGGCCCTGGCTTGGAGCCCGTGCCAGGCACTCAGCGTGCGTTCGGTGAGCTCATCCGCGCATGGATTGACACGGGGGCCGCCTGCCCGAGCCCCTGACACGACCTGATGGGCCTGATAGACAGCCCATTGATGAGGGACCTTCCGGATTCTGGGAAGCAGGCATTCGGCTTCGAGGAGCACCGCTCGGCGCTCATCGGCCATTGCTATCGCATGCTGGGTTCTGTCGCGGAGGCGGACGACGCCGTCCAGGAGACGATGGTGCGCGCCTGGCGCGCGATGGACCGGTTCGAGGGCCGTGCGTCTCCACGGACCTGGCTGTACTCCATCGCCACCCGCGTGTGCCTGGACGCCTTGTCGGCGAGCGGGCGCCGCGCGCGGCCGATGGAGCTGGGGCCCGCGTACTCCATTGACGGGCCGCTGACGCCGCTGCCGGCGAACAGCTGGATTGAGCCCATTCCGGACGCGCTGGCCGTGCCCTCGGACCTGGACCCCTCCGAGCAGGTGTCGCTGCGCCAGAGCATCCGGCTCGCGTTCCTCGCGGCGCTCCAGCACCTGCCCCCCAAGCAGCGCGCGGTGCTGCTGCTGGCCGAGGTCCTGGGCTGGCCGGCCACGGAGATTGCCCAGACGCTGGAGACGTCGGTGGCCTCGGTCAACAGCGCGCTCCAGCGTGCCCGGGCGACCGTGTCGGACCTGGGGCTGGAGGACTCCGAGTTCCGGGTGCCTCAGTCCGACGCGCAGGCCCTGTTGCTGAATCGTTACGTGGACGCGTTCGAGCGCTACGACATGGACGCCTTCACCGCGCTGCTTCACGAGGAGGTCACCCTGTCCATGCCCCCCTACACGCTGTGGCTCCAGGGGCACGCGTCCATCCGCGGCTGGTTCCTCGGGCGGGGGGCGGTCTGCAGGGACTCCCGGCTGGTGCGGACCGAGGCCTGTGGCGCACCGGCCTATGGCCAGTACCACGCGAGCAGTGACGGCGGGCCCTTCAAGCCGTGGTCGCTCATCGTCCTGGAGCTGTCCGGTGGGCGCATCGCGGCGATGACCCACTTCCTCGATACGGAGGCGTTGTTCCCGCGGTTCGGTCTTCCCCAGGAGCTCCCTCGGTAGGCGGGGCGCGGAAAATCTTTCTGAAAAAGGGCCGATGATTTCGGTCCGCCGCTGGAGTCAAAGCCTTCGTAACCCACCCGCCCTGGAGGCGAACATGAAGGTCAGCCGTCCCCGTAAGCTCTTCCTCAACCTGCCGGTGGCCGACTTGAAGCGGTCGGTGGACTTCTTCACGAAGCTGGGCTTCGAGTTCAACAAGGACTTCACCGACGAGCACGCCACCTGCATGGTGGTGGGCGAGGACGCGTTCGTGATGCTCCTCACGCATACCCGCTTCAAGGACTTCATCAAGAAGCCCCTGCACGACGCGACGCAGAGCACCGCCGGCACCTATGCGCTGTCCGCCAACAGCCGCGAGGAGGTCGATGAGCTGGTGAAGACCGCGCTGGCATCGGGTGGCTCCCCCGCGGGGGAGGCCATGGACCTGGGCTTCATGTACGGCGGGAGCTTCTACGACCCGGACGGCCACCACTGGGAGGTGGCCTGGATGGATCCGAACCAGATGCCTCCGCAGTAGCCAGCGGACGTAGCGTGCCGCGGGGAGGCCCTGGGCTTCCGCGCGGCGCGCGGGCGCTGTGTCAGGGCGCGTTTTCGGCGGCCACCACGGGGGGCAGCCACTTGCGCAGCACGCTGGGCGAGCTCTTCCGGTAGATGTTGTCGTGGCGCAAGTCGGGCCGGGGTTCGACTTCCCACTTGAGTCCCGGGGGAGCGCTGGTGCGGAGGACTTCCTGGAGCCTCGCCACGGCGGGGCCGATGTCCGTCTCATCCGCGGAGGACAGATAGAGCCCCGCGCGCAGGTCCGGCCGTGCCGCGA
Source organism: Myxococcus sp. AM009 (assembly GCF_013372605.1). Classification (NCBI taxonomy): domain Bacteria; kingdom Pseudomonadati; phylum Myxococcota; class Myxococcia; order Myxococcales; family Myxococcaceae; genus Myxococcus; species Myxococcus sp. AM009. The sequence goes on along the minus strand of NZ_JABXEP010000047.1, from coordinate 6,977 downwards.
ACCATTCACCCGCCCCCTTCACCAACGACTCCGCGTTCCACCACAGGCTGGGGCTCAGCGCGAGGTAGGTGTCGAACAGGTCCGGCTGGAGGAAGAAGGTCTCCACGATGAAGTAGCCCGCGAGCGACTCGCCGATGATGGCTCGCTCCCGCGTCGCCCGGTAGCGGCGCTCCACCTCCGGCATCAGCTCTTCGTGGATGAAGGCACGGAACGTCGCCGAGCCTCCCGTGACAGGGGCGACCTCCAGGTCCGTCGCCACCGTGGTCGGGCCTGTCATGTCCCGCCGTCGCACGGTGTTTTCGATGCCCACGATGATGAGGGGCCGCAGTTCGCCCGCGCGGATGGCCATGTCGACGGTGGTGGCCAGGTGCGGGAAGTCTTCCTTCAGGCCGCCATCGGGCATGTAGAGCACCGGGAAGCGGTCCTCCGCCGACGTGGCGTAGCCCGGCGGAAGGTAGACGGTGATGCGGCGTGGCTCCTTCAGCTTCGCGGAGTCGATGGTGAAGGTCTGATGGGGCGGCACGGGCTCGGCCACGGCGGGCCGGGTGCTCGCGCACGCGCCCCCCAGGACGAGCAACAGCAGCCCCACGCACGTCATCGATGTCCGCATCACTTGCTCCCGCAGGGTTCGACGAGCCAAAGCGGCTCGTGGCCGGGATAGTGCCCGAGCCCTGGAGGCGTCGCCAGGAGGCGTCAGGGGGCTCCGGGGCCTGCCGCCGCGGGCGCGTTCTTCGCGTCGTCAATGGGGGCCGCGTTGAACAGCGGGTCGTCTGGCAACACCAGCGACAGGGACCGGCTGCTGTCGAGCTGGGCGGTGAGCGCGCTGGCGCGCACGTCCAGGACATGGCCCCCCAGCTTCCGGTCCGCGTCCACGAAGTGGAAGTGCCAGCCGGGGATGATGACCCCAGCGACATAGGTGGGAAATCGGAAACCCACCAGCGTGCCCGTGACGTCACGGGCGTCGTAGACGCGCTGCTGTGCAAGCAAGGCCTTCATGCTGGGGTAGGGCGGCTTCTGGCGCGGCACACTGCGCAGCTTCACGCGCTGGAAGCGGCCGTCGATGCACACGGCATGGAAGTGGTTGCGCGAACCGAGCCGTGCATCGAGCTCCCGCGCGAAGGCGCTGAAGTCCGCGACGGCGGGGAGTGTGAGCCGCCTGTCCGGGACGAACCGCTTGAGGGTGGCGAAGGACGTTCGCGCATCGTCGGGCAGGCGCCGCAGCTTCCCGGTGACGTCGGCGTGCCACACGACGCCGTCGAGGATGATGACCTCTCCATCCGTGGGGCTGAGCGCGCCCGTGCCGAAGTCCCCGAGCCGGAGCAGGTCGCCGAAGCGTGTCGGGCCTTCATGCACGCCCGCCATGAAGCCGGCCGCGGGGGCGAGCTGGTGAACCGTGTCCTCGTTCGCGGGCCGTGCGGCCTGCGCCAGGGTCGAGCACAGGAGGAGGGCGAGCCCCGAGGCGCGCAGGCGGTGCCGGGCGTTGTCACGAGGGGGAAGGGGCGAGTCGGGCATGGTGCGAAGCTCCTCGTTGGAACCGAAAACGGAAAGCTGACCCGCTGAGGGCTCCGGCACAATCGGGATGAATCGCACCAGGATGTTGCGTACGGTGCAGCAATGCCGATGCTCGATACCGATCGCCTCGGCGGCATGCGCGCCTTCGTCGCCGTCGCCACCCGGCACAGCTTCGTCGCCGCCGCGGACGAGCTGGGCCTCAGCGCCTCCGCGCTCAGCCGCCGCATCGCGCAACTGGAGCGGGCGCTGGGCTGCCGGCTGCTGCAGCGGACCACCCGGCGTGTCGCGCTCACCGAGGTTGGCGCGTTGTACCTGGAGCGCTGTCTGGATGTGCTGGCTCGCGCCGATGAGGCCGACGCGGCGGTGTCCGCGTTCTCCGCGCAGCCTCGCGGCCTGCTGCGCGTGTCGCTGCCCAACCTCTATGGCCAGCTTCGCGTCGCGCCCTTGCTGCCGGAGTTCATGCGCCGCTATCCGTTGCTCCGCCTGGAAGTGACGATGGAGGACCGCTACATCGACCTCGTCGAACAACGCATCGACGTGGGCGTTCGGATTGGCGACCTGCGCAGCGGCGACTACGTGGCGCGGCGCCTGACGCTGAACCGTCGCCGCCTGTGCGCGTCACCCGAATACCTGCGACGCAACGGGGCGCCGCGCACGCCGGCGGACCTTCGTGGACATGACTGCCTCCAGTTCGCGCCGCAGATGAAGGAGGTCCCCTGGGTCCTGACGCGGGGCGGACGGCGGACCCAGGTGGCAGTGGAGCCGCTCCTCCGCGTCGACAACGCCGAGGCGCTCCGGCAGGCGGCGCTCGGCGGTTGCGGCATCACGCTGCTCGCGGACTTCGTGATGGGGGCGGACCTGGAGGCGGGCCGCCTGGTCGAGGTGCTGGCGTCGTGGCGCGTGGCGGACAGCTGGGTCTGGGCCGTGTACCCACACGCGCGCTTCCTGCCGATGAAGACGCGCGTGTTCGTCGACTTCTTGAGTGAACGGCTGGGCGGCACGGGCCCGTCACCAGCGCAGCCTGTCACATCACCGTCGAGCGCTCCGCCTCCTCCACGGACGTCGCGGCGCCGGGCCTCGACGCGGTACTGAGGAGCAGCCGGCCCAGGAGGAGCGCCAGGATGGCCGCGGCGCCGCTCGCGCCCAGCACGCCCAGCTTCGCGGCGGCGAGCAGCTTCGCGTCCGTGAAGGCCAGCTGCGCGATGAACAGGGCCATGGTGAAGCCGATGCCCGCGGTGCACCCCAGCACCAGCACGTCGCGCATGCTCAGGCCGCGCGGCAACGTCGCCAGCCGCAAGCGCAGCGCCAGCCAGCAGGCCCCAATCACTCCCAGGGGCTTGCCCAGCAGGAGCCCGGTGGCCGCCGCGGCGACCACGGTCCATGAGGCCGCATCGAGCGGCTCGCTCGAAATCGACACGCCCGCGTTCGCGAGCGCGAACACCGGCATGATGCCGAACGCCACCCATGGATGCAGGGTGGCAATCAGGCTCTCCGAAGGCGACATGGCCTCGCGTCGCGCGGCGTCCACGCGGCGCAAGGTCGCGGACAGGTGATGGGAGGAGAGCGTGCCCGGCTGCGCCTGGGCGATGTGCTCGATTTCGCTCCGCGCACCGGTGACGAAGCCCTCGGTGCCGAGCCAGGCGCGCACCGGCGTGATGAGCCCGACGATGACGCCCGCGATGGTCGGATGAATTCCCGCGGAGTAGACGCCCGCCCAGGCGACGAACGCCGGAACGACGTAGGCCCACTTCGAGCGCACGCCCAGGCGCTGCATCGCGAAGACCCCCAGGACTCCCAGGGCCGCGACGAGCAGGCCCGTGATGGCCACTCCCGATGAATAGAACAGCGCGATGACGATGATGGCGCCCAGGTCGTCGATGACGGCGAGCGCGAGCAGGAGCACGCGCAGGGCGGGGGGCACTCGGCTTCCGAGGAGCGTGAGGATGCCCACCGCGAACGCGATGTCCGTTGCCATGGGGACGCCCCATCCGGAGCGGGTGGCCGGGGCGCCCCCCAGGAGGAGGTACAGGCCCGCTGGCACGACCATGCCCCCCAGCGCCGCTGCGGCGGGGAGCGCGGCGCGCCGCAACTCAGACAGCTCGCCCTGATGGACCTCGCGGCGAATCTCCATGCCCACGACGAAGAAGAAGATGGCCATCAACCCGTCGTTGACGACCCATTCGAGGCTGCGCTCGAACGTGAAGTCGCCCATTCGGATGCCGAGCGGCGTGTGCCAGAAGTGCGCGTAGCTCTCCGCCCAAGGCGAGTTCGCCCACAGGAGCGCGATGGCCGCCGCCACGAGGAGCAGGATGCCGCTGGCCGCCTCGATGTGGAGGAAGCGCTCCAGCGGCCGGCTCGCGAGCCGCGAGAGGCGATGCAGGGGGGCCCAGGCTTCGGGCGGAAGGGGGGCTTGCCCCGGTGGCGTGGCGGTCGACATACGCGGACCCTGTCGGCGGTGTTGCCGGCTGGGATGGCGGCCCGACCATCCATGTTCCTGCGGCGTGCATCGCCGCACCCTTCAGCTTTGGCGGCACATTCACATGGCGCGCGGCCTCCGTCGAGCGTTGTCGACATGCGCGCGGACCATGCTTGGGCTTGCCTCCTTGGTGCCGTCTCAGCGCGCTTGGAGCGCCGCCGCCAGCCGCTCTGGCGTCAGCGGCAGCTCTCTCAGCCTGGCCCCCGTGGCGTCGAAGATGGCATTGGCCAGGGCCGCCGAAGTGGGGCCCTGGGAGGCCTCGCCCACGCCCAGGAGGGGCTCCCCAGGGCGCTCGATGAGCGCGACCTCCACGGGGGGGACTTCGGAGAAGGTGAGGATGGGGTACGTGCCCCAGTCTCGCGAGGTGACGCGCTGGGCGTCGTAGCGGACCGCCTCCTTCAGGCTCCAGCTCAGCGACTGGATGAGCCCGCCTTCGAGCTGATTGGTGAGCCCATCCGGGTTGACGACCTCGCCCGCGTCGGCGGCCAGGACCGCGCGCAGCACCTGGATGGCGTGAGTTCCAGGGTCGACGCGCACCTCCAGGCAGACGGCGCAGTAGCTCGCGAGGTTCTTGTAGCGCGCGAAGCCGATGCCGCGCCCATGGCCCTGGGCCCTGGGCGCGGACGTCCAGCCGAAGCGCTCCGCCGCTTTCTGGATGACGGCCTTCGCGCGCGCGTCGTGGAGCTGCCGGAGCCGGAAGGCCACCGGGTCCACCTTCGCGGCGTGGGCCAGCTCATCCATGAAGGACTCGATGGCGAAGACGTTCCCGTAGGCCCCCAGGCCCCGAAGCGCGGAGACGCGCAAGGGCATCCGGGTGACGAGGTGGGTCGTCACCTTCCGGCCCGGGAAGTCGTAGAGCGGAATGGCGTTCCGGTCCGCGGCGTAGTTCGGCGGCCCGCCATTCCCGGGCATGGGCATGCGGAAGGGCGCCGCGAGCGAACGCCCCGCCAGCAGATTCCCTGGGTGGCCTCCAGGCCGGGTGCTGTGGGGCGTGGACCAGAGCGCGTAGTCCCAGTCCAGCACGTTGCCTTCCGCGTCCACGCCCGCGCGCGCCTGCATCACCATCGCGGAGCCATACGGCTCGCAGGCGTGCTCGTCCTCGCGGGACCACTGCACGCGCACGGCGTGGCCGGGGAGGGCGCGCGCGAGCAGCGCGGCATCGGCGGCGACGTCGTCCGCGCCGTTGTGGCCGTAGCAGCCGGAGCCGGGCAGGTGCTTGCCGTGGACCTGGCCCACCGGGAGGCGGAGCATCCTGGCGATGGCCGCGCTGGTCTCGAAGACGCTCTGGCTGTGGGTGTGCAGCGTGAGGCGCTCGCCGTCCCACGCCGCCACCGCGCAGGACGGGCCAATCGCGCCGTGCATCTGGTATGGCCGCAGGTAGCGTGCCTCCAAGGTGTGCGTGGGCGCGACGTCGGTGGGCCGGACCCTTTCCTCGATGACGCTGTCCTGGCTGGGTTGCTCCACCAGCCAGGTGTATGGGTCCGGGGGCAGGGTGGCCTGTTCGCGCCAGCGGGCGCTGCGCGCGAGCGCCGCCGCGGCCTGGATGGCCTGCCACTCCTTGGTGGCGATGACGCCCAGGAAGTCGCCGTCACGCACCACCTTCCGCACGCCCGGCAGCTGCTCCACCTTGGCGGCATCCACCTCCGTGAGCGAGGCGCCCTGGGACGGCGCGCGGATGATGCGGCCATGCACCAGGTTGGCGGGCCGGAGGTCGTGCACGAAGCTCGCCTCACCGGAAATCTTGCCCGGCAGGTCCACGCGCGGAACCGAGCGGCCCGCATGATGGCGCTCGATGGGCGGCTTGGGCTTCACCGTGCCCGTCGCCTCCCGGTTCAGCGCCTTCCCGCCGACGAGGCTCCAGTACGTGATGGAGGCGCCCTTCCCGCCGCCAACCCGGATGGTGCCGTCCCGGACGCGAAGCTGCTCCGCTGGGACGCCCAGCTGCTTGCTGGCCAGGTCCAGCAGGATGGCGCGAACCTCGGCGGCGGCATGGCGTATCGCGGTGCCGCTCTGGGAGACGGAGTTGCTGCCCGCGGTGGTGCCTTCGTATGGGGACAGCTCGGTGTCGCCGGAGAGGAAGGTCAGCCGCGAGACGCTGACGTCCAGTTCGTCCGCGCAGAGCTGCCCGAGCGCCGTCAGGATGCCCTGGCCCAGCTCCACCTTCCCCGTCTTCAGCGTGACGACGCCGTCCGCGCCGATGCGCAGCCACGCGTCGAGGCCGCGGGTGCGCCGCAGGCTCCCGGGGAGCCCGGCGCCTCCCGGTGCCGCGCCCAGGGCGCGTGGGCCCGTGAAGGCGAAGGCCAGCACCAGGGCGCCTTGGAGCACCTCGCGGCGGCTCGGGCGGAGGCTCATCGTGCCAGCGCCTCCGCGGCGCGCTGAATGGCTCGGACGATGCGGTTGTGTGAGCCGCACCGGCACAGGTTGGCATCCAGCGCCGCGCGAATCTCCGCCTCGGTGGGCCGTGGCTTCTCCTTCAGCAGCGCCGCCGCCGTCACCACCATGCCGGGGATGCAGTAGGCGCACTGGCCGGCCTGCTCGGCCACGAAGGCGTCGTGGAGCGGATGCGGTGTCCCATCCGGCGCGCGCAAGCCCTCCACGGTGGTGAGGTTCCGGCCGCGCAGGGTGGCCGCCGGCACGACGCAGGCGCGCAGCGGCGAGCCATTGCTCAGCACCGTACATGCGCCGCACTGGCCCACGCCGCAGCCATACCGGGCCCCGTGAAGTCCCAGCTCGTCGCGCAGGATGTAGAGGAGGGGCGTGTCCTCGGGCGCGTCGACGGCGTGCTCGCGGCCGTTGACGTTCAAGGTGAAGCTCATGGCGCCTGCTCCTCCCGCAAGACGGTGGCCCCGCAGCGTATCGCACGCATCCCCTGGCCCGGAGGAGATGTGGCCTGGCGCGGCGATATCCCGCCACCGGGTTGCCATGCCGTGAAGCAGTGCACATCCCGGTGTGGGCGGGTGCGGCGCGGGGGATGGACGTCGCGCGCGAG